>JACCQS010000288.1 GCA_013814015.1 Geodermatophilaceae bacterium
GCACCGGGCTCCTGCTGGCGACCATGGACGTACGCGAGCACGCCGCGCGGCATCATTCCGCGGTCGGCCAGCTGCTGGACGGTACGGGATTGCTGCCGTGCGCGTACGCAGATCTCTCCCGTTCGCAGCGGCTGGCCGCGCTGTCTGCGGAGCTGGCGCGACCGGCCGAGTTGCCGGACCGGGCCGGGTCGCTGGACCCGGACGGCGCGCAGATCGTTGATGTCTTTCGTGCGATCGGCCAGGCACTGGATTCGTATGGGCCGCAAGCGGTCGAGAGCTACATCGTGTCGATGACCGAGGGCGCCGACGACGTCCTGGCTGCGGTGGTGCTAGCTCGAGAAGCCGGAGTGGTCGACCTTCGCGCCGGTCTTGTGCGGATCGGGTTCGTACCGCTGCTCGAGACCATGGAGTCACTCGAGGACGCCGACGTGATCCTCGATGCGCTGCTCGGCGATCCCTCCTACCGCCGGCTGGTTGCCCTGCGCGCAGATGTGCAGGAGGTGATGCTCGGCTACTCCGATTCCAACAAGGCCGCCGGCATCACCACCTCGCAATGGGCGATTCATCGCGCCCAGCGACGGGTCCGCGAGGTCGCCGTGCGGCATGGCGTACGGCTGCGGTTCTTCCATGGCCGTGGGGGGTCGGTCGGTCGCGGCGGTGGCCCGACGTACGAGGCCGTGATGGCTCTGCCGCATGGCTCGGTGGACGGCGAGCTGAAACTGACCGAGCAGGGCGAGGTGATCAGCGACAAGTACGCGCTGCCCGTGCTGGCCCGGGACAACCTCGAACTGTTGCTGGCGGCGTCCCTCGAGGCAACCGTGCTTCGCCGGACCACCGGTCCGCTGGACGAGCGCGGCCGGCTGTGGGCGACGGTGATGGATCAGGTATCCGGCGCAGCGCACGTGCGCTATCGGGGGCTGGTCGCGGACCCGGACCTGCCCGCGTACTTCGTCGCATCCACGCCGGTGGCCGTGCTGGCCGATCTGCACATCGGCTCGCGACCTTCGCGGCGCCCGGATGGCGGCGCTGCCCTCGACGGTCTGCGGGCGATCCCGTGGGTCTTCGGCTGGACGCAGTCGCGCCAGATCATCCCGGGCTGGTTCGGAGTCGGCACGGGCTTGGCCGCGGCGAGTGGTCAGCGAGACCTGTTGCGGGAGATGTACCGGGACTGGCCGTTCTTTCGCGCCTTTCTCAGCAACGTGTCGATGACCCTGGTCAAAACCGACCTGTCCATCGCCGCCCGGTACGTGGACCGCCTGGTGGACCCATCGCTTCGCCGACTCTTCGACGTCGTACGAGCCGAACATGCCCTGACCGTCTCCTGCGTACTCGAGGTGACCGGTGAGGCCGAGCTGTTGAGCACAAACCCGGTCCTGCGCCAGACCTTGGCCATCCGGGAGACCTATCTGGAGCCGTTGCACCACCTACAGATCGAGTTGCTCGCCCGTCAGCGCACCGAAGCCGAGGATCCGTTGCTGGCCCGTGCCCTGCAGCTCACCGTCAACGGCATCGCCGCAGGGCTACGCAACACCGGCTGATGACACGACGCATGTGTGGCCTCAGGTCACCGGGCCAGGAAGTGAAACCCGATGAACAGCCATGCGCCGCAGACGATCCACCGCCCGGTACGCCAGGCCATAGCCACCTCGAGCACCCGGCCCAGCGGCCGGAAAGGTTTCCGGCCGACCCGACCCAGCAGATCCACGGCGAGCATCGCGGCGAACAGGCCGACAAAGCCGAGCAGGAGCACGACGTACGGAGTCACTAGGTCACCAGTCACTAGGTCACCAGTCATCGAGTTCCCAGCCACCGGCCGACACCCAGCCACGCGAGGTAGCCGAAGAGCCGGCCGGGATAGGTGTCCAGGACCGGGTCGAGCAGCAGACTCAGAGTGGGATGCGCGCTGTCGTTCCCCCAGAACACGGCGATCAGCTCCCAAGCAACGAGTAGCAGGGCCAGCACCAGCCAGGGAAGGACTGATCGGCGCGGGCATACCGCCCGCGGCGGCCGTACC
>JACCQS010000300.1 GCA_013814015.1 Geodermatophilaceae bacterium
TGCGGGGGCGGTAGATCAGCATCGATTGCTGATCCGCCGGTCTGAACGGTACGAGATCGCGCCGGTAGGACGCGTGCACCGCGGCCTCGGCCGAGAGCCGACGTTGTTCGGAGAGTTCGAGCTCGTCGGCCAATTCGTCCAACCGGCGTCGCAACTGCACAACCGCGGATTCCAACTCGATGATCCGTTTGATACCGGCGAGGTTGATCCTCTCCTCGTGCGACAGCCGGGCCACCGCCTGCAGCCGGGCGATGTCGCGGGCGCTGTAGCGCCGCCCGCCGCCGGGAGTACGACCCGGCGAGACGAGTCCCAACCGGTCGTACTGCCGCAGCGTCTGTGCGTGCATTCCCGCCAGTTGGGCCGCAACCGAGATCACGAATACCGGTGTCTCCTCGGACAGTTCAGCCACGGCTACGCACCGCCTCGGTGATCATTGGCCGAGGATCCTCGGCCGCGGCATCGGCGTAGGCCTGCAACGCCGAACGCGCCTCCTCGGAAAGTTGCTTGGGTACGGCGACCTCGACGGTCACCATCAGATCACCGCTCTGCTTCACCGCCGGTACCCCTTTGCCCCTGATGCGGAACGTCTGCCCGGATGCGGTGCCAGCCGGCACCTTCAATGTCACCGCACCGTCCAGGGTGGGCACCCGGACCGCCGTACCCAACGCTGCCTCGGTGTAGGAGATCGGGACGGTGAGGGCGAGGTTGTTGCCTGACCGGGTGAACAGGTCATGGCCGCCGACATGTACGACCACGTAGAGATCACCGGCGGGTGCGCCTCGCTGACCCGGAGAACCCTTGCCCGCGAGCCGAATTCGCTGCCCGTCCTTGACCCCTGGCGGGATTCGGACGGTGATCGTACGAGTCTGGCTGGTCACTCCGCTGCCCCGGCATTCCGGGCAGGGATCATCGACCACGGTTCCACTGCCCCGGCAGTCCCGGCACGGCTCGGAGAAGGCGAACGAGCCCTGATTACGAGTCGTCACCCCCGCGCCGTGACAGGTCGGGCAGGTACGCGGCGAGGTCCCCGGCTTGGCGCCGGTCCCGAAACAGTTGCGACAGGTCCCCGGGCTCTGCATCCGCAGCGGAACCGTGACGCCGCGTACTGCCTCGTCGAAGGACAGGGTGGCTTCGGTTTCCACATCGCGGCCCCTCGCCGGCCGGGTTCGGGTCTGGGTGCCACCCCCCATGCCGCCGCCGAACAGGCCACCGAACAGGTCGCCCAGCCCACCCGCGCCGGCACCGCCACCGCCCCCGGCCGCTCCGAACAAGTCGTTGACGTCGAAGGTCTGTCCGGGGCCACCGCCGCCGGTCCCGCCGAAGCCGCCCGGCCGGAACCCGCCGGAGCCGAACAGTCGCCGGGCCTCGTCGTACTCAGCTCGTCGCTTGACGTCGGACAGCACGTCGTAGGCCTCGGAGACCTCCTTGAACTTCGCCTCGGCCCCGGCGTTGTTGGGATTCTTGTCCGGGTGCAGATTGCGGGCCAGCGCCCGGTAGGCCTTCTTGATCTCAGCTGCGCTGGCATCCTTGGCGACGCCCAAGGCTGCGTAGTAGTCCTTCTCGATGAAGTCCTTCGTGCTCATGTCCGGGCGCCCCCTTCTCTACTCGGGTGCTTCCACGTCCACAGTGGACTCCCGGGCTGGGTGCTCGCTGGCCTGGGACGGAACAGGCTCGGTCGGGCCAGCCGGATCGGCCACGCCTACCATCGCCGCTCGCAGCACTCGCTGACCGCGCCGGTAGCCCCGGCGCATGACGTGGGTGCAGGTCGGTACGTCAACATCTGGACTCTCGGCATGCAGCACTGCTTCGTGCAGAGCGGGAGCGAACGGATCGCCGACCTCGCCGAAGGCCGAAACGCCAGCGCGGTCGAGCACCGTTCCGAGTTGCTCCGCGGTGCTCTTGAACGCCCCCGTCAGATCGCCGTGGTCGCGTGCCCGGTCTATGTCGTCCAGCACCGCAAGCAGGTCGAGAATTAACCGCTCCTGGGCGAGTTCACCGATCAGCACCCGGTCTCGGTCGACCCGCCGCCGGTAGTTGGCGTACTCGGCCGACACCCGCTGTAGATCTTCGGTCCGCTCAGCCAGTTTCTTGGCCACATCGGCCACGTTGCTCGCATGCTCCTCTGCCGCAACAGCTTCCCCCGGGTCGGTCACGCCAGTGGCGGCCGATGGCGGTACC
>JACCQS010000301.1 GCA_013814015.1 Geodermatophilaceae bacterium
CTTCGACCGCGGCGCCGCCGCCGAGGTCGTGTCCTGACGCCAGACATGCCCGCATCCGGGGCACCGATAGCGGCGCACCCGGACCTGCAGGACCGTCGGCCGCCAGCCGAACGGAACATGGGCCAGCCCACGGAGCACCGTGTCGCGGAGCACGCCCCGACAGCCGCACGCGTGACACCACTCGTCCGGCTCCAGGACACGGCAAGCCAGCACCGTGAGGTCATCACCGACCTCCTGCCCGGTCACCGACAGACCAAGACGATCCAGCAGGCAGAAACTGTCGAGATCAGGGCAGGAGACAGTAGCGTGAGGCATGTCGAGGTCTTCCCGATGGACGGCGTGAGAACCCCCATCATCGGAAGACCTCGACCCCTACCCGGTGACCGACGCGCCCAACCCCACTACACCCTCAACTGCGAAGAGCCGGTTCCAGGCTGCCTTGGCGAAAGATTGTTCCGTGGTTCATCATGCGGTTCGTCCTGGCCGTGGGTATCAGCTCGCTGGGCGTCATTCCCGACGCTGCCCAGGACGCCACAGGAGTGCTTGCTCGAGTGATGATCACGGTGGCGCTGACTGCCATCGGGCTTTCGGCCCAATTCTCGGCGATGCGGCGGACCGGTCTGCGGCCGCTGCTTTTCGGTGGGCTGCTCTGGATTACGGTGGCTGTCTCCAGCCTGCTTCTGCAGGCGTTGTTCGGCCAACTCTGAGCCGCAGTGCCCGGCCCGGTTAGCAGGAGCCAGGTCTTCACACGTCGAACAACGGCCGAAGGTCATCGAGACGGTCATAGAGGTGCCAGACATAGGCTGACGAACCCTTCTCGCGGTGCGGGTGTAGGTCAGCCAGTGCCGGGTCGCATCGATAGCTGTCGAAGGCAGCCTTCGATTCCCATTCCACGAGGATCAACACACGCCGGGGCTCGACGTCACCGGTGACGCTTTCGCGAAATCGCCCGAGCGCCACCACCCGACCCCCATGGGCGGCGACTTCACCGGCCGACCGACGGGAGTAGGCCAAGTACTCCGCACGGTCTGCCACGTCGAATAGGTTCAACGCGTATACACGTGTTTCGTCCTTCTCACTCACCGGCAACCTTTCAACCTCATCTGTGCTGTTCATTATCAGCCTGATCGCAACCCCTTCTGAGCACAAGGAGATGGCCAACCTCCCGCAAATCTGTCAGCCCAGGCTCAGCCGCCGCGGAGTTCGCGCAAGCTGTTCAGCTCCAACGATCTGGATGCGGCCGGATGGCTGGCCGAACAAGTCAGCCGGTTCAGCGATGTGCCATGTGTCGCGCTCACTTCGAGAACGAACTCGGCGCCGTCGGCATGGGCCAGTCGGGCAATCCAGCGGGAAAGGTCGACCTGTTGCAGATCAAGTGAAACCACGGCGCCGATCCGGAACTCGCCCAAGTATTCCCGCAGATAGTGCTCCGCAGCCTGCGTCGGCACAGCCTGGCTGCTCGCGCCGCGATAGTAGGCCGGCTCGATCTGACCGGCCGAGTGTGCGGTGATCACCCGTAGAGCAGAATCCCCGTCCAAGCCGCCGTAGTAGTGACCGCCCGGAAGGATGACCACGTTGGCTGCGAACCTGTCTCCGCCGACATGCGATGTCTCCCAAGTGCTTTCCGGATACCTTCTGGCCAGTGCCGAATAGGCCGGACGACCGAACAGCGCACAGCACGCGTCATGCCGGGCATGGGTACACACCAAGAAAATGGGGTCGAGGCTGGGGCTGCCCTCCGCGCCATCCAACGACAGGGCGAGGAGTTCGGCGTCCTTGCAGTACTCGCCCCACCAACTGGTCGGCGTCGGCGCACCCGAGTCGACGTAGGCCCAGCGGCGCGGTCGGTCGGCATGGGTGCGATCCGGCGGCCGGCGGATGACCTGGATCCGGACGCCCTGCTCCAGGGTCATCTCCAGCAACCCGACGGCGACGTCGCCTCCCAGCAGTGATTGGCGTAGCGCATGCCGACCCCACGCACCGGGTTGTTCCACCAACAGCCAGCGGGTAGCGGGTGCGGCTGTGGCGATCAGTGGATCCGCACGGCGCCGGGCCGATGGAGCGCAACGATCCGGATCGACTCTGGGGACCGGCCGGCGGGGCGCAGCGCTGGAGATCGGAGCGGCGGCTTCCAGGGGCATCAGACCAGAACCACGACGCCGGCGCGGAGCAACCGACGCCCCAGGTCGAGGGCAGCCTCGGGGTCGAGGGCGATGTCGCCCAGCCGCACGCTATGACCGGCCTGGAGGGCCTCGAGCGTCGAGGCTGTGCCGACGTCGAGGTCCAGGACATGGGTGGCGGTCTCGACTCGTATCCCTTCTCGGGACGTGCGCCAGTGCAGATCCAGATAGGGACGAAGGGCGATCACGCTCTGATCATCCAACGCCATCAGCGCCACGGCCGTCCGGATCGGCGAAATAGGCGCCGGGCGGGTCTGCGCCCAGACCTGGCGGCGCAGCCGATCTCCGGGTGCAGTGATGTCTGCATGCTCGAGCCAGCTGCCCAGAGCGACGATGGTGGCGCGTATCTCGTCGGCGACGACGGCTCCCTCGGGATCGGTCAGATCCGTTCCGAGCGGAATACTCGTCCTGAGGTTCGGGTCGGACGCGGCTTCGGCCAGCAGGGCCTCGGCGATCGCGAACCGCGTCACCGCGTGCACGCCGACCGTCAGATGGGCGCTGACCCCATCCAGCGCCTGGGCGCCGTGGACGTAGCCACGCGGCAGGTACAACGCGTCTCCGGGTTCGAGCACCGTATCGATCAGCGGAGGCTGGCTGCTGGCCTGCTCGACGGCTGCTTTGCGATCGGTCCACGGCTGACCACGCAACGGATCAGCCAGCACCGGCGGATGGATCTGCCACCGCTTGGTACCGCAAACCTGAAGGACGAAGACGTCGTGCACGTCGTAGTGGTGTGCGAAACCCTGCGAGCTCCGCGGGGTGAGATATGCGTTGACCTGTACGGGATGAGCGATCTCCGCTCGCAGGGCTGCGGCGAAGTCGATCAGCGGCGGCCAGAGTCGGTGCAGACCCTGCAGGACGAGGGTGTTGCCGTCGGCGAAGAGATCGAGAATCTTGTCATCGGCCAGTTGATCGCCGACCTCGGCGCCGGAGCCCCCCCCGCGGGTGAAGCTGGTGGCAGGTCGGATCACACCACCCTTGGCCACGCGTAGGAACGGCGTGCGTACCCCTCGCCGGGAGAGCAGTTCGTCGACCGCATCGAGGTCGAGCAGGTCGGTGAAGTCCTGAGGAAGCGTGTCGGCCCGCGACAACAGTGGCTGCCGCGACCAGTATTCGTCGGCGAAGCTGTCTGGATCAATGTTCACGCAACGGCGCAGGGCCGGAAAGCCATTGGCTTCCCGGCCCCGCGACTCAGTGCTGGAAATCAGGCGCTGCCGTCCGCTCCGCCATCGGCTCCGCCGTCCGCTCCGCCATCGGCTCCGCCGTCCTGTGTTCCGGGGGTCCCGGACGCTCCGCCGTCGGCCGGGCCTTGACCTGCGCCTCCGTCCGCGCCACCGTCGGCACCACCATCAGCACCGCCGTCCTGCTCGCCGGGGGTTCCCGACGCTCCGCCGTCTGCCGGACCTTCCGTACCGGGGCCTGTCTCGTCCGTAGTGGTCATGTTGCCTCCCAATGCTCGTACCCGGGATCGATACGAGCGACTGCGACGCAGGTCGTATCGGGCAGTTCGATCGAGCTGCCACCGCAAGGTCTACTCCCCCTGGGCCACTCACGCGCGTCCGGGGCTGGCACGTCTTCCGATGCCGTCGAAACGCCAGCTAGCATGAGCTCTGTCGTACACATGTTCGACAAATCTGACGGTGTGAGCGCTTCGGTTGACAGCTAGGGTGAGGCACACGGAAGGGACCACCACGTGATCGGTTCCGCGGCCGGAGAAACCGGCATCCTGCATGTCGACATGGACGCATTCTTCGCCAGTGTCGAGGTCCGCAAACGACCTGAACTCAGCGGTCTCCCGGTCATCGTCGGCGGGGCCGGCAACCGGGGCGTCGTCACGTCGGCGACCTATGAGGCCCGCCGCTATGGCGTGCGCAGTGCGATGCCGATGTCCCGCGCCCGACGGCTGTGCCCCAAAGCGGTCATCGTTCCCGGCAACATGGACGACTACGTCGAGGTGTCTCGGGCGATCATGGCGCTGTTCGCGATGGTCACGCCGTTGGTCGAGCCGCTGTCTCTCGATGAGGCCTTCCTCGACGTCCGCGGTGCCGGGCGCCGGCTCGGCGATCCAGTGATGATCGGTCAATGGCTGCGGGCGCGGGTCGCCGACGAGCAGGGAATCACCTGCTCGGTCGGGGTCGCGGCCTCGAAGTTCGTCGCCAAACTCGCCTCCACGCGCGCCAAACCCGACGGGTTGCTCCGCGTGGCGCCTGGGGAGGTGATGGACTTCCTGCACCCGTTGCCGGTCGCAGCGCTGTGGGGAGTCGGCGCCAAGACCGAGGAGCAGTTGACCCGATTGGGATTGCGTACGGTCGGAGACATCGCGAACACTCCGCGGGCCACCCTGGTCCGGGCGCTGGGGGATGCCTCCGGGGCTCATCTGTACGAGTTGTCCTGGGGGCGCGACCCGCGGCACGTCGTTCCGAACGAGCCCGATCGCTCCACTGGCGCTGAGGAAACTTTCGATTCCGACGTGGACGACCCGGTGATCATCCATCGCGAGTTGTTGCGACTGTCCGAACGTACGGCCGGCAGCCTGCGGGCTGGAGGACATGTGGCCCGAACGGTGACCATCAAGGTGCGCTTCGCCGACTTCAAGACCATCACGCGGTCCAAGACTCTGCGGGAGGCCACTGACGTGGGTCACGACATCTATCAGTTGGCTTGCGATCTGTTCGACGGGCTGGGCCTGGATCGGGCCCGGATCAGGCTCGTCGGCGTACGCGCGGAAGGGTTGCGTCCGGCTGCGCAGGCACCTCAACAGATGCAGATCGGCGCGCCCGAACGCGGTTGGCGGGAGGCTGAAGTGGCCGCCGATGCGGCCGCCGTGCGGTTCGGTCGGGGTGCGGTACGCCCGGCTGCGTTGGTCCGCCGACAACATCCGGGCGTGCCGAAAGGAACCGAACAGCCTCGCCAGACGTAGATCGGGGTAGGGATCCGCCTTTCGCCTTGACCCCAGGGCTCGTATCCTTATCGATAGTTGAGACGCAGATCTGCCAGGGAGGCTGACGTGCCACTCTCCGAGCATGAGCAAAAACTGCTTGAGCAGATCGAACGCGAGCTCATCAACGATGACCCGAAATTCGCCTCCACGGTTCGCTCGGCAGACGGCCGAGTACGAGCTCGACGCAAGCTGCTCTCGGCGATCCTGCTGGGCATTCTCGGTCTCGGCATGCTCATCGGTGGAGCTGTGGCCTCCCAGACGTGGCTCGGCGTGCTCGGTTTCTGCCTGATGTTCGGCGGGGCAGCGATCGCCGTACTCAACGCCGGTGCGGCCACCACCAAGGCGCCGGCCGGTGGCGCGAGCCCGCCCTCGGGCAAGCAGGGGCAGCGCGGAAACCCCGTCAAGTCCAAGCTCGAAGAGCGCTTCCGCCGCCGCTACGACGGCTAGCCCCACCGACCTCTCCTAGCCAGGCAGGCCCAGCATCGGGCCGGCGGTCTGGCGCAGCCGCGGGTTGGTCAGCACGTCGACGCTGTCCACTGCCTGGTCGACAGCGCCCGGCAGCCGATGCATCCCGTCGAGCCGGCCGCCGAGGTCGGCGATGAGTTCGCGCACCTCCAGATCGGATATGGCAGCGGCGAGAGTTGCAACCAGCCGGGCGCCGGCGCCGACGCGGATGTCGCGGTCGAAGAACTGGCGGGTGCTGGGATCCACGGGTTCGGCCAGTTCGAGCCGGTTAGTAGCCTCGGCCAGGATGCTCGACCCGGCGCACAGGTGCTCCTCTCGCTCCCGCCACAGGTCCGCGCTCAGTCCTGCTTGGAACAGGGGAGTCAGATCCGTGGCCAGCGTGAGCTCGGAAAAGGCTCGCCCCAACCACTTGCTGTACGGAGCCCAGCGGCGCTCGATCAGGAAGGCGAGCTGCATCTGATCGCGGACCAAGCGTGCGGTGATGATCCGCGAGCCGAGATCGTCGCCGAGGCCACCTGTCCGCCCGACGAACGGCTCCTCCTGGTCGATCCGCAGCCAGCCCGCCGCCAGCACGTATCGCCATACGTCGTCGGGGTACCAGCGCAGCGCCTCGCGGCGGTCGGTCAACAGCCCGGCCGGGTCATGGAAGACCGGGCCGGCAGTGAGCGTGGCGAGGATCTGGGACGGTGTTGTCAGCCAGTCAGCCAACCGGAATCCGGCTGCCGGATCGAATCCCAGCCGGGCCCGGAACAGTTCCTCCGCGGTAACGACCGACGGCTGTCCTTGGCTCCAGCCGTTCGACGCGGTCGTGCTGCCGTAGAACACCGGATGTCCTTGGTAGCTGGTTGGCAGTCGGGTCAAGGCGCTTACCAGCGGTTGAGGATCGACTTCCGAAGGTAGGACGAGTTGGACACGAGGACCGAAGTCGTGGTCGGGAGAGACCTCGTCGTCGAAACCGATCACGTCAGAGCCGTCGCCGAGCATGGCCGCTGCGTAGGGCCTTTCGCCAAGGATGTCCGCGACCAGTGGCCGGACGACGTCGAGATAGAAGCGGCGGGACAACTCCTGACCGGACACCGCCCGATGCTAGGTGGCACCCACCAGACCCGTCGCGACATTTCTTCCGCAGTTGTCTTTCCGGCCACCGGGCTCGCAGGTCCTCGGTTGCCGAAGGCATTGCGCGATTTCGGGCAAGAATGCCGCTGGAATTGCTGGATCTCGCTCACCGCTTGCTGCTACCCCCCGTGGGCCAGGTGCTGCAGGGTCCCGGTCAGAACGGCGGAGGTCGCGCGGGTTCGATGACCTGCCCCGAGGTTCTCGGACAGTGGGTAAATTGGCTCACCACTGAGATGAGGGAAATGGTAATGGGTCAGAAGAGAAGGACTT
>JACCQS010000344.1 GCA_013814015.1 Geodermatophilaceae bacterium
GTATGGACCCCCAAGAAGTACAGGTCCCCCCGGCCAGAATCCGCCGCACCCGGTTCCCCTTCTTTCCGTTCGGCATCGGGCCCAAGTACTCAACCTGGTCACGCATACCGATAAGGATCAGGACGACCGCAGAGACTGCAGCGGCCATCGAAAAGATGCCCGCCGCCAGGTACCAATACTTCAAGGCCGCGGGTTGACCAGCCCCCAGCCTCACAGCCCCTGATCTGCTCCGCGTTTCTTGGACAGTGATTCCGTCATTGTTATGCGGCTATTTGTTGCGATTGGTAGGCATCGTGTACTTCGCTGGGTGGGCGGTAGCCGATCGCCGAGTGGAGCCGTCTTGAATTGTAGCGGGCCTCGATGTAATGCGCAATGTCTCTCATTGCGTGATGGCGCGTGGGGTAAACGGTACGGTTGACGCGCTCATTCTTTAGTGCAGCGAAGAAAGATTCGGCCATCGCATTGTCATAGCATATACCGGTCCGGCCAACTGAGCGGCTGATCCCGTGGGCTGTCAGGGCAGTTCCGAAATCATGAGAAGTGTAGTTGCTGCCCCGGTCGGAATGGAAGATGGCGCCGGCGGCGAGTATCTGATTTCCTGCGGCGCGCTGGATCGCGGCAACGATCAGCGGCGTCTGGTAGTTGTCGTCCGTCCTTGGCCCAACCGATGACTTTCTTGGAATAGCAGTCGATCACCGTCGCCAAGTACACCCAGCCCTCCCAGGTGGGGATGTAGGTGATGTCGCCCACCAGTTTCGTGGCTCTTCACAGACGAGGGTGTAGTCGGGGTCTGAACCCCCCGGTTTCCAGCAGACATCTGGCGATGTAGTTGGTGAGGTTGCGGAAGCCGAGGGCGGATCCGCGGAGGTGTTCGAGGCGTCCGTTGATCGCCTCGGTGGGTCCGTTGCTGGTGCCGGGGCGGTCGAAGTAGGCCAGGACGTCGGTGGCGCGCTGCTTGAGGGTCCGCCCGAGGGTTACGAGCTCGGTCAGCACGCGAGGGACGCCGTGGCTGAGCGAGGCGATCAGGGCCTGCATCAGGGCGCGGCCTTGGGTGCGGTCGGGTTCGCGGTAGGCCGCGACCATGCGCTGGTAGATGCCCCAGGTGGCCTCCACCTGCACGTGCTCGTCGGCCGCGAACAGGGCTGTCAACCGGTCCTTCTGCTTGTCGGTGAGCAGGTCGGCGCCGGTGTGCAGGGTCCGCCGCGCCCGGTAGAGCGGGTCGTCCTTGCGTCCACGGTGACCATGGAGATCCTGCTGGACCCGTCGTCGGCAGCGGTCAAGTGCGTCGCCGGCCAGGCGGACCACGTGGAAGGGGTCCATCACTGTCACGGCGTCGGGAAGCTCCTCGACGGCAGCGGTCTTGAACCCGGTGAAGCCGTCCATCGCCACGACCTCGACCCCCAAGCGCCAGGCCTCGGGTCGTCCGGCGAGCCACTGCTTGAACGCCTGTTTCGAGCGGCCTTCGACCATGTCCAGCAGCCTGGCTGGTCCACTGCCGGAGCGGATCGGGGTGAGGTCGATGATGACGGTGACGTACTTGGCGCCGTGACGGGTGTGCCTCCAGACGTGCTCATCGACCCCGATCACGGTGACGTCGTCGAACCGGCCTGGGTCCTCGATCAGGACCCGCTTGCCCTGGGACAGGACCGCGTCGTTGGCGGTGTTCCACGAGACCGCTAGGCCCTCGGCGACGCGAGCGACGGTCAGGTGCTGGCACACGATGCCTTCCAGCGCCCACCGCAGGCCCCGACGCGACAGCTTCGCCCGTGGCTGGGCGGCCTTGGTGGTGTCTTGGCGCCACACGTGTCGGGCTCCGGATGAGGTCATCCTGGTCCGTTCTACCGGCTGAGCGTGTTGGACTGGCTACCCAACGTCATCTTCTGGGGCCTGTCCCAAAGACTCGGCGTGTCGCTGTTGATCGAACACGTGTTCGGATAGCGTCTTCCACAGGCCGCAACACGTTGTCCCCAGATCGCTCGGAGACCGCGGTTGTGTCGGTGGCCGGCCGTAGCGTCGTGTTCAGTCCCCGGATGCGGGGAGCGCGACCCGAAACGAAGGTGGGAGCACGATGGCAGGACTCGACCGGGACAAGGCGCTGGACATGGCTTTGGCCAACATCGAGAAGCAGTACGGCAAGGGTTCGGTCATGCGCCTGGGTGATGACCAACGCCCAGCGATGAAGGTCATCCCGACCGGTTCCATCGCCCTGGACGTCGCCCTCGGGGTCGGCGGCCTCCCGCGCGGACGGGTGATCGAGATCTACGGACCGGAGTCGTCGGGGAAAACTACAGTGGCTCTGCATGCCGTGGCCAGTGCGCAGGCCGCCGGTGGCATCGCCGCGTTCATCGATGCCGAGCATGCGCTGGATCCGGACTATGCCAAAGCGCTCGGCGTGGATACCGATGCGCTGCTGGTCTCCCAACCCGACACCGGTGAGCAGGCGCTCGAGATCACCGACATGCTGGTCCGCTCCGGCGCCCTGGACATCGTCGTCATCGACTCGGTGGCTGCGCTCGTCCCCCGCGCCGAGATCGAGGGTGAGATGGGGGACAGCCATGTCGGCCTCCAGGCCCGCCTGATGAGTCAGGCGTTGCGCAAACTCACTGGGGCACTCAGCAATTCGGGCACGACCCTGATCTTCATCAACCAGCTCAGGGAAAAGATAGGAATAATGTTCGGGTCTCCCGAAACGACCACGGGTGGAAAGGCGCTGAAGTTCTACGCCTCGGTCCGGTTGGACGTACGGCGGATCGAGACGCTCAAGGACGGCACCGACGCGGTCGGCAACCGGACCCGGATCAAGGTTGTGAAGAACAAGTGCTTGGCCGAAGGCAGCTTGATGTTCGACCCGATCACCGGAATCACTCGTCGCATCGAGGACATCGTCGACAACCGGATACCCGTCTCGGTCGTCTCGGCGGCCAAGGACAACACGCTTCACGTCCGCCCGGTGACGGACTGGTTCGATCAGGGTGAGCAGGACGTCGTCGGCCTTCGGCTGCAGGGTGGGACCGATCTGTGGGTCACGCCCGATCATCAGGTCCTCACCGACCTGGGATGGCAGCTGGCCGGAAACCTTGACCCCGGCGACCGGGTTGCCCGGCCGCGGCAGTTCCTCGGATTCGGGGATGCAGAACCCGTCTCACCGGACCACGCTCGGTTGCTCGGTTACCTGATCGGTGACGGCTACGTCGGGGGTAAGACTCCAGTCAACTTCATCAATGTCGAGGACGAGCTACACCAGGATGTCGCCCGTATCGCCGCGGCGCTGGGCTGCCAGGCCAAACCACAGAGTGCGTTGTCGGTCGCGCTATCGCATCGCAAAGGCGAGAAGAACGGCGTTCTCGAGCTGTGCCGCTCGGCGGGCATCTACGGTCGGCTCGCCTGGGAGAAGCAGGTGCCACCTAGCGTGCTGGGCGTGGACACGTCTGCCGAAGTCATCGGCAACCTTCTGTTCGGGCTCTTCGAGACCGACGGACACGTCAGTCTCGAGCAGACCGGCGCGATCAAGGTTGGCTTCACCACCACATCCGAGCAGTTGGCGCACCAGATCCACTGGCTGCTCGTGCGGTTCGGGATCGGCAGCACGGTCCGGAGCTATGACCCGACGCAGAAGCGTCCGAGCGTGATCAAGGGCCGACGGGTCCAGTCTCGCCGCCGGGTGTGGGAGGTCCGGGTCGCCGGCAGCGACAACGTCGCGTCCTTCGCCGAGGCCGTCCCGATGTGGGGACCCCGCGGACGGAAGTTGAGTGCAGCCTTGGCGGCCGACACCGGCCGGCGGCGCGGATCGCAGGGCGAGTATCTCGCCCGCGACGTGATCGAACCGATCCTGAGTCATCTCGGGCGACGGGGTGTGACCCCACACGAGGCAGCCGCGATGGTTGGTCCAGCTGCGGGAGACCCTCGCGGCGGCATGAAGCGTGTCCTAGGTGCCGCGCGTTTGCGTCGTGATCGGGTCCAGGCACTCGCCGATGGTCTCGACGATGAGTTCCTGCAGGGACTGCTAGCCGAGCAGGTCCGCTTCTCGGCGGTGCGAGAGGTGCTGCCGGCACGTCGGTGTCGCACCTTCGATGTCGAGGTGGAGGAACTGCACACCCTGGTGGCCGACGGGATAGTGGTCCACAACTGCAGCCCTCCGTTCAAACAAGCCGAGTTCGACATCATCTACGGCCAGGGAATCAGCCGTGAGGGCTCGCTGATCGACGTGGGTGTCGAGCAGGGCTTCATCCGCAAGGCCGGCGCTTGGTACACCTACGACGGTGACCAACTCGGTCAGGGCAAGGAAAACGCGCGCGCGTTCCTGCGGGACAACCCCGACCTGGCCAACGAGATCGAAAAGAAGATCAAGGAGAAGCTCGGCATCGGGCCGGTCCTTGACATCGACGCTGCGATCACCGTCGCACCGGTCGACTTCTGAACCCGATGAGCGGGAAGGCGGGCGGTACGTCACGGGGGCGCCAGTTCGGTGCATCCCATGGCGGTCGCCGCCGGCGCGAGGACGAGGCGCCGGCTGGGCACCCGGAGGATCCGCCGGGTGACCCGGAGTCGGTGGCCCGGTCGATCTGTCTGAAGCTGCTCACGATGTCGCCCAAGACCCGAGCTCAGCTCGCCATCGCGCTGGCTGCCAGAGGGATCCCTGACGACGCCGCCGAGGCGGTCCTGGACCGCTATGTCGAGGTTGGCCTGATCGACGATGCTGCCTTCGCCCAGGCCTGGGTCAGCACTCGTCAGGCCGGGCGTGGTCTGGCAACTCGAGCGCTGGCCCAGGAGTTGCACCGCAAGGGGATCGACAAGCACGTCGCCGGGGCGGCCCTTGCCCTGCTGGCCCCGGACGCAGAGGAAGCGGCCGCGCGGAGGCTGGTGCAGCGCAAGTTGCGCAGCATGAGCAGCCTGGCGCCGACCGTGGCAACCAGGCGCCTGCTCGGCATGCTGGCCAGGAAGGGGTATCCGAGCGAGGTATCGCTTCGGGTGATTCGGGAGGCGCTCGAAGGCTGTGGCCCGCTGCCGCCCTCAGCGTGAATGCTCTTCGGAACAGGTCATACCGCGCCCGTGCCGCCTCCTCCCGCCCCGAACTGTTCAGCGGTGAGGGGCAGGGCTGGGCCTTCCGGTGACTTCTTGCTGCGGGCAAGCCGCTTGTCCAGCCAGCGGGCGAAGGTCGACAGGATGACGTTCACGATGATGTAGATCAGTGCGGCGGCCACATAGATCTGGAAGGAGTACTGGTCACCGAAACTGACCCGGAAGAACTCCACCAGGCTGCGTGCCGACCGCAGCAACTCGAAGTACCCGATGATGAATCCCAGTGAGGAGTCCTTGAGTAGGACAACCAGCTGGGCGATGAGGACCGGAAGCATGCGCCGAATGGCCTGAGGAAGCAGAATTAAGGTCATCACCTGCCACTTGCGCATCCCGATGCCGTAGGCCGCCTCGCTCTGTCCTTGGTCGATCGACAAGATGCCGGCCCGGACGATCTCGGCGATGACCGCCATGTTGTAGACGGTCAGGCCGATGACCACCGCTGCGAACGCGCTGACGGGGAGCCCCAAGCTCGGCCCCACGAAGAAGACCGCAAAGATGATCACCAGCAGCGGCACGGCCCGGAAGAACTCGATGATCGTGGCCACCGGGATGCGTACCCATCGATGGTCGGAGAGCCGGCCGATGGCCAGAAGTGCGCCGAGGACGGTGGCCAGTGCCATGCCCAGCGCGGCGACCTGCAGCGTTGCCAGGAGACCGCGCCAGAGCGCCTGCGGTACGGCGGCTCGGGGGTCGAATAGGATCGCCCAGCGCTGCCCTTCGAGCTGTCCGTTGCCGTTCAGTTTGACCAGGACGTAGCCAATGAGCCCGACGATGAGAGCGATGCCGACGACCGTGCCGATCAGAATTCGTCGGCGCGCCTTCGGCCCTGGATTGTCGTAGAGGATGGGCGCGGTCATGGTGTGTTCATCGCAGGATCGCCGCCCGCTTTTCCAGGCGGTTCACTGCGTAGGCAGATGGCAGGGTGATGAGCAGGTAGGCGATGACGATCCCGATCAGCGTGGCGATCAGTTCATCCGCTGCGGCATTGGCCAGTCGGGGGAGCAGTGATGAGAGCTCGGGAATGAAGAAGCCGGCCGCGATGGAGGTGTTCTTGACCATCGCGATCCATACGTTGCCCAGAGGTGGGACCACCGTGCGGAACGCCTGCGGCAGAACGACCTCCCGCAGGGATTGGCTGAACGTAAGACCGATCGCCCGTGCCGCTTCGGCCTGCCCGGCCGAGATGGAGTTGATGCCCGACCGGATCGCCTCGCACACGAAGGCAGCCGTGTACAGCCCGACTGCAAGTATCGCGCCGGGCAACGGGGAGACGACGGTATCGATCTGCGGCAGCCCGAAGATGATGAAGAAGAAGACGACGGTCAGCGGGGTGTTGCGGAACACTTCGACGTAGAAGGTGGCCAGAGCCCGCAACGGGGGGACTGGGCTGACCCGCATCGCGGCCAGAAGCGTGCCCAGCACCAGTGCCAGCAGTCCGGCCAGAACAGAGATCAACAGGGTCTGTCCGAAGGCGTCGAGAAACAAGCCGAAGTTCTCGATCAGGAAGTCCATACCACCTCCACCCGGTGTGCGATGTCAGCACTGGTTGTCCAGCCACGGTTGGACGCAATCACGCGGTGGG
>JACCQS010000420.1 GCA_013814015.1 Geodermatophilaceae bacterium
CTGCTGGTCAACCAGGTGAGCAACCTCAAGAACGAGCTGATCGACGATGAATCCTTCTCGCCGACCACAGGTTCGGAGAAGGTGCTCGCCGAGGTGTACCGCATGTATCAACGCCGGTTGCGCGAAGCCAACGCCATGGACTTCGACGACCTCATCATGACGACAGTCCATGCGCTGCAAGCTTTTCCAGATGTGGCGGAGTATTACCGCCGCCGGTTCCGACACGTCCTGGTGGATGAGTACCAGGACACCAACCACGCGCAGTACATGCTCATTCGCGAACTTGTCGGACGTCCGCAGCGCCGTACCGTGGACGGAGATGTGCTCGGCGCCGGCGAGGATCTCGAGCCGGCCGAGCTGTGCGTCGTCGGTGATGCCGACCAGTCGATCTACGCCTTCCGCGGCGCCACGATCCGCAACATCGACGAGTTCGAGCGGGACTACCCCGACGCGAGGACGGTCCTGCTGGAGCAGAACTACCGCTCCACGCAGACCATTCTGACGGCGGCAAATTCGGTGATCACCCGCAACACCGCCCGCCGGCCAAAGAACCTGTGGTCCGATGCCGGCGCGGGCGAGAAGATCTGCGGCTACGTCGCCGACAACGAGCACGACGAAGCAGCCTGGGTCGCCGAGCAGATCGACAAGCTCACCGACGCAGGCCAGGCCCGCCCGGCCGACGTTGCCGTGTTCTACCGCACCAACAGCGCTTCCCGGGTCTTCGAGGAAGTCTTCATCCGGATCGGCTTGCCGTACAAGGTCGTCGGGGGAGTGCGCTTCTACGAGCGCAAGGAAGTACGGGATGCCCTGGCCTATTTGCGGGCCATCGCCAACCCGGACGACGTGGTGAGCGTGCGGCGGATCCTGAACACTCCTCGCCGAGGGATCGGCGACCGGGCGGAGGCCTGCGTCGAGGCGTTGGCCTTCCGAGAGCGGATCAGCTTTACCGACGCCCTGCGCCGGGCCGACGAAGCGCCGGGTATCAACGCGCGGTCGGCGGCCGCGATCGCCGAGTACACCGCCCTGATGGACGGTTTCGCCGAGCAGATGGCGGCCGGGATCGGACCATCGGCGATCCTGCAAGGTGTCCTGGACCGGACCGGCTACTTCGAAGCACTGGCCAACTCCGACGACCCGCAGGACGAGAGCCGGGTCGACAATCTCACCGAGCTGGTGTCGGTGGCCGCCGAGTTCGAAGCGGCTCATCTCGAGGGCGGGCTGCTCGATTTCCTCGAACAGGTCTCGCTCATAGCCGATGCCGACACGGTCCCGGTCGCTGGAGACGACGCCGGAGTCGTCACGCTGATGACGTTGCACACCGCCAAGGGCCTCGAATTCCCGGTCGTATTCCTGGCCGGCCTCGAGGACGGCATCTTTCCGCACATGCGATCACTGGGAGACCCACGAGAACTGGAAGAGGAGCGTCGACTGGCTTATGTCGGAATCACCCGGGCCCAGAAGCGGCTCTACATCTCGCGGGCGGCCGTACGAGCGGCATGGGGCCAGCCGTCGTACAACCCGCCGTCGCGATTTCTCGACGAGCTACCGGCCGATCTCGTGAGCTGGGAACGTACCCAAGCCGCGCCCGCCTCGCCGCTGGGTTCGGCGCAGGCTCGAGTGGCAGCGACCGGCCTGTCCAGCGGGGGACTTCGCGGCGGCTTCGGCAGCCGTCCGATGATCACGCTCGAGCCAGGGGATCGGGTCACCCACGACGCGTTCGGCTTGGGCACGGTGACTGCGGTGTCCGGAATCGGCGACAAGGCTCAGGCCACGATCGATTTCGGCACGGGCGGCTACAAGCGGCTGATCCTGCGCTACGCGCCGGTGCACAAGCTCTGACTCAGGACTGTTCGGCGCAGCACTGGCCCGGTCGACGCCGGGCGGAGGCGATACCGAGAATTATTCGCTGACGGGAAGCGCGTTGATGTCGATTCCGCGCTCGAGCAGCCAGTCGACGGGATCGATGCGCTCACCGTCCAGGCCGCCCTGATAGACCTCGAAGTGCAGGTGCGGGCCGGTTGAGTACCCAAGTGAGCCGACCTCGGCGATGGTTTCGCCGGCCTGGACGATCTGTCCGGCCTCGACGAGAAGCTTGGACATGTGGCCGTACGCCGTGACGTCGCCGCTCTCATGCTGCAGATAGATGACATTGCCGAAGCCACTGGCGGGCCCGGCTTCGAGCACCACTCCGGGCTCCGGGGCCACGATCGGCGTGCCCGTCGCAGCGGCGATGTCGATGCCCTGGTGCATGGTGCCCCAACGCATGCAAAAGCAACTGGTGAAACGGCCGGTGACCGGGATGAAGTACTCGACGATCGCGCCACGGGCCGCACGCGAGGCCGCCAGTGACTCCAGGCGAGCCGCTGCCTCAGCCGCAGAAATGGCCTGCCGGGGGGTTCCGTCGGCGCCAAGCGGGATACCGGTGTCGCTGCCGACGCCGTACGAACTATCAGCGCTGACTGCCGCAGGCGCCTGTGGACCGGACATCCCGCCGGGTAGCCAGGCCAGCACCGCGCCGATCACGAGTGCTGCGAGAATCAGCGGCCCGCGGTTGCTGGGTGGTCGCGGAATGCGGCTCCCCTCGCGCTCAGCGCGAGGCGTGCGGTGACGCGACACCAGACCCCTAGTGATTGGACAGCAGAACGGAGCCCTGTTCGGCTCCGTGACACGACCGTAACCAACCCGAGTACGGGATGCAAACCCCACACACCGGTTATTTATCACACCCAGAACTGATACTGACGCCGATCCTCAAGCTCCGCTCACTTGAGGGCTTCGTCGGCGTCGAGCTGCTGCACCGGTTCGCAACGCCCGGCGCGCGGGCACCACCAGCTGGTCGAGATCGGAATACACGGCCAGGATGGAGGTACGGCAGCGCGGTGCCGTACTGCTCGAGCTCGCGAAGTACGGACGAATCTGGTCGCCGCTGAATCACGATCGCGGCGGCCAGCCAGCGCGGCGCAAGCCGCCTCCACGCGGTCCCAGTTCACGCTGCCAGCTTCCTGCCCGCAAGACCTGCGCGCACACACCGGACAAACGAGAACACCCGGTCGTCGGTGAGTCGAGGTGGCCAGCTCAACGGCCGGGGTTGCTAGCGTCGTCGCCGATATGCCTCCGAAGAAGAGCGGACGCGCCGCACGGCCCACTCCGGCGAATCGTGCGACGCGCCCTCGCAGCGCGCCGCCGAAGCCGACTCAGACGACCAAGCCGCGGGGATCGACCCAGCAGACGAAGCAGACGAAGGCGGCAAAGCAGACGAAGGCGGCAAAGCAGACGAAGGCGACGAAGAACGTCGCCGACCGCCGCCCCACGCGCCGCGAACCGGCCGGCGAGGTAGTCCTGGGCAGT
>JACCQS010000391.1 GCA_013814015.1 Geodermatophilaceae bacterium
CTGCAGGCGGGCCAGGACGGCGGAGATGTAGTCGGTCTCGTCCTTGTTGCTGTCCGGCTTGAGCGGTTCGACGCACAGTTGAGTGACCAGGCTGACCAGGACCGGCTCGTCCAGGCCCGCAGCGACCACCTCCGCCCAGGCGGGACCGCTGATCGGTGCGTTGCTCGCGCCGCCGGCCTCGGCAATGGCGATCCGCAGCAGCCGATAGGCCTGCTGGGTGTAGCCCGCCGGTCCCACCGCGTCGAAGACCGGCCCGGCCACAGCGGGTCGCTGCATGGCGGCCTTGAGCGCTTCGCGCTCGACCATCGATGCTGTTCCGTCATCGGGCCGAGCGACCTTGCTAGCAGCCGTGATCGGCGTGGCGGCCTCCGTCCCGACCGGCGATCCGCCACGCGACCCGTTGGTACTGGACGCCTGCCCCGGCTTACCGGCGCGACGTACTTCGGCGATCACCGACTCCATGTCCATTCCGAGTAGTCCGGCCAGAACCCTCGCGTACTCCGGGCGCAACCCGCGGTCCTTGATGTGGGCGACCATCGGTGCGGTGCGCTGCAGGGCGGTCACCCGGCCTTCAGCGGTCTCCAGGTTGTAGCGCGCCACAGTCGCGCGCAGGACGAAGGCCACCAGTGGCACCCGACGCGCGATCAGGTCGCGGACTGCCTCGTCGCCGCGGTCCTGACGCAACTCGCACGGATCACGACCGTCGGGTTCGATCGCCACGAAAGTCTGGGCGACGAAGCGCTGATCCTCGCCGAACATCTTGAGTGCCGCTGCCTGACCTGCGGCGTCACCATCGAAGGTGTAGATCACCTCTCCGCGCAACTCGTCCTGGTCCATGAGCAGCCGGCGCAGGACGCCGATGTGCTCGACGCCGAAGGCCGTACCGCAGCTTGCGATCGCGGTCGGAATGCCCGCCAGGTGGCAGGCCATCACGTCGGTGTACCCCTCTACGACGACCGCTTGGTGCCGCCGGGCGATATCACCCTTGGCGCGCTCGATGCCGTAGAGAACGTGACTCTTCTTGTAGAGCGGGGTGTCTGGGGTGTTGAGATACTTCGGCCCCCCGTCATCATCGAAGATCTTGCGGGCACCGAAGCCGATCACGTCTGCGGTGATATCGCGGATCGGCCACAGAAGTCGTCGATGGAAGCGGTCGATCAGCGTCCCCCGGGAGGACTGCTTGGCCAAACCTGCGGTGGTCAGCTCGGTCTCGGTGAAGCCCTTGGCGCGCAAGGCACGGGTCAGGGTGTCCCAGCCGCCAGGTGCGAAGCCGCAGTCGAACTGCTGGGCGACTTCCCGATCGAATCCCCGTACGGCGAGGAACTCCCGGGCCGGTAGCGCCTCGTCGCTGACCAGCTGCTCGGCGTAGAAGGCCGCGGCAAGTTTGTTGGCCTCCAGCAGCCGGCCGCGCTGTCCCGCCGGCGCACTCGGACGGCCCGGCCCGGACCCGGTGTCCTCGTAACGCAACGAAATACCGGCGCGGCTGGCCAGCCGTTCCACCGACTCGGTGAAGGACAGGTGCTCGATCTGTTCCACGAACCGGATGACGTCACCGCCGTTCCCGCAACCGAAACAGTAATAGAGCCCACGGGTCGGGGTGACCTGGAAGGAAGGCGACTTCTCGTCATGGAAGGGACACAGGCCCTTCAGGCTTCCGCCGCCTGCTCGGCGGAGTTGTAGATGCTCCCCAACGATCTCGTCGATGGCCGACCGGTCGCGGACCAGCGCAATGTCCTCGTTGCGGATTCTCACCTGAGCACTCGGGCCGGCCTGGTCGATGTGATCGTCACGAACTGCCCGCTGCGGCTGCGCCTCCGGCGACGGCGGAGGTGGTGGCTGCGCTGGAGGCTCTGCGGTCCCAGGTGCCTTGCCACCAGGAGGTTTGCTCGGCCAGGAACCGCGCCTGCTCCCCGGTTCCACTGACCTGCGGATCGGTGCTCAGCGTCCCGAACAGGCGCTTGCCTCTGCGTGAACGCAGATTCCATATCACCTCGCCTCGAGTGAGGACGGCCTCTTCCTTCCAATTCGAGGCAGACAGAACGGCGACGACCTCCGCACCGCGCAGGATGGGCGCCCACTTGTCCTGGACCTTGCCGATCTCGAGCATGCCTGGTCTAGCCGATTCCTGGCGCGCCGGCCACACTCGAGCCAGTCAACCGATAGAACAGGTACGCCGCGGTCTCCCGCGCGATGTAGCGAAACTGGGTGGACCGGGTCTGCACCGCTGGGCCCTGCCGGGTC
>JACCQS010000412.1 GCA_013814015.1 Geodermatophilaceae bacterium
CGAACGTCCGGGACACCGAGCATGCAGCGCAGCCGGTGCGCTGGCGGCGAATACTCGTCGTCCTACTGGCGGTCTCGGGCGCGCTCGTCGCGCTGAGCCTGTTCCTTCCGGTTCTGATCGACCACGAACTCACCCGCGATCGCGGTGATCTCCGCGTGTTCACCTACGTCGGGAACGAGGCGAACCTGCCCACATGGTGGACGGTGACACTTCTGGTCGGCGCGGCTGTGCTGCATGTGCAGGCCGGCGGCCTGGCCCGCCGCTCCGGAGCGCGCGGTGCTGCTGCCTGGTGGGTTCTCGCTTCGCTTTTGGCACTGTTGGCCCTCGACGAACTGACCGCACTGCATGAGCGCCTGGACGTCTGGGGGGTGGCCCTGACCGACGCCGGCTTTGCCTTCCCGTGGCTGGTCCTTGGCGCGCCGGTCGCCACCGCCATCATCGCCGTCGCACTTGTCGCGGGGCGGCACCTGCCGAGACGGTCGACTCTTCTCTCTCTGGGCGGGATCGGCCTGCTGTTTGTCTCTGCCGTCGGACTGGAAGCCGTCGGTGGCCTGCTCCTTGGCGACCAGCAAGGCGAGTACCAGGGAGAAAGCCTGCCCTACACCCTCCTGATGCATCTGGAGGAGTTCGGCGAGATGGCCGGCGCTGCCCTCGCGGTCTGCGGCCCACTCGCCGCGCTGCGGATCCGCCGCAGCGGTGGTGAATTCGCGCTCGAACTCGACGGTCGCTGATTGACGGGAGTCCGAAGACCAGAGCCGAAACGCGATTCGGTTGCAGTTCGTTGAGCCCGGACGAGGCGGCCGCAGGTGAGGTGGCGTTGGCCTTCTCCGCGGGTTCGGCGGCATGCAGCACGAACGCGTTGACCGGGAGATAGCCGACGCCGGCCACCGGTCGCGGATCGTTGAGGACGGTGACGTCGCGTCCCACACGGAACTCCCTGGAGGCTACGTGGACCCCTGGGCCGACCGTCCAGTCGTCCGGGACCGTCATGCCGATGAGGTACGGATTACCGAAACGGCTGGTCGCGCCACCCGCACGGTGCCGGCGGGCATCCGGCCAACCTCGCGTCCGGCGCAGTTGGATCCGCCCCGGGCGGCTCATTGACGACCCCACTCAACCGGGGCGGGCCAGCGGGGTCTCGTCGATCTTTTCAAGCAGTTCGGCCACGTCGTCGAAGACGTGCGCAGCACCTGCGTCGTACAGCTCGGCGATCCCGAAACCACCGGTGCGTACGCAGAGGCACGGCCAGCCGGTGGCCGCCGCTGCCCGTACGTCGTACGTCGAATCACCGACGCAGACCGCAGCTTGACCGCCGACCTGATCCAGCGCAGCTTGCAAAATGTCCGGTGCCGGCTTGGACTCCTCTGCGTCGTCGGCGCTGGTCCATCCGTCGAGCGGGCCGTCACCCCCGAGCAGATCGATCGCCACACGGGTGTGAGCCGGCTTTCCTGAACTGGCAAGCCCGATCCGCCAGCCGCGTCGGTGGAGTTCGGCGAGCAACGCGGATGCGCCGTCGAAGGCGCCGACCTCGGGCAGCAGATCCTCGTACTGCCCCTTCCAGCCCTCGCGCAGCGCATCCCCGAGCCGGGTCTCGACATCGTTCCCGGCGACCGCGGGCACCAGCCGATCGCCGCCCATCCCGATGGCGCGATGCAGCCGCCACATCGGAATCGCCAGGTTGTGCTGCCCGAAGGCGCGGTGCCAGGCCAGGGCGTGCTGGTAGGTCGAGTCGATCAGGGTTCCATCGACGTCGAGCAGAACGGTGTCCAGCCCGTTCCGGGTCACCGGTTCGCTCAGACCTCGTGGCGTTCGGGCACTTTGGCCTGCAGCCGCCCATCGCTGACCCGGGTTTGCAGAACGGTTGCCGCAGCTACCGCAGGCCCTCGTACGGCGCGGCCGTCGGCCAGTACGAACGTTCCGCCGTGCCACGGGCAGACCAGGCACTGGTTGCCCCCGATGTCGGTCAGCCTTCCCTGGTGCAGCGGCCCGCCCAGATGTGAGCAGGAATCGACCAGTACGTGTGCCATGTCGCCGCGCCGGATCACGCACAGGGAAGCCGGCCGATCGCTGTCGTCGCTGACCCGCAGCATCGGCTGGCCGTCGGGCAGGTCGGCCAGCGGACCGAGATCGATCCAGTCGTGGCTCAAGGTGCGCGCTGCCGTCGCCGCATGCGACGCGCCAGCCGCCTGGTGGTAGGCCAGATGTCCGCCTATCCCGGCCGACGACGAAGCAAGGCCCAGCGCGGCATAGGCAAGCCGACGACCTCGGGCACGGGATCCTCGCGCTCGGGCAAACAGGGAGCCGGCGTACAACACGAGTGCTGCCGAGTTCAGTACGGCGTGTACCGCCCCGACCCGCTGCTGGCCGATCTCCCCTTCCGACCAGTCGGCCGCTCCGGCGAGTGCAGTGGGCACGGCAGCGGCGATGCCGGTCGCAATGAGCAGGTCGGCCTCTTTCCGGTTGCCCGGCAACGCATCCAACAGCCCCGCCGACATCCACGCACCCAGCGGGACCTGCGCGAGGGCCGGATGCAGTGGGTGCCCGAGCCACACGCCGTGCAACACGTCTTTGACCGCACCGGGACGCAGCACCTTGTTCACGGTCTTGCGAACCGGTTCGATGACTGCGTCCAAGCGCCCGCTATCGGCTATCCGGTCCAGCGCAGTCGAGATGCTCATGCTGCACCGTAGCGCGCCCAGGTGGCAGCCGAGTCGGGTGGGCGAACTGGTCATCCGGCATCGGCTGCCGCCCATCCGGACCAGCGGTCGACCGCGAACCGGATGACCGCGTGCTGTGGTGGTCGCTCCCGGTACTGCTCGTACTTCGCTTGCAAGAGGGACGCGCCGAAGTCCCTGTCCGGTCCGGCGGTCAGCACCTGGGCTCGCGCGTCGGCTCGCACCCACCACAGCTGCGTCCAGTCCTCCGAGTAGTCGTCGGCCAGCAGCGCCACCCTCGGTTCCTGCCTGATCCGTCGCAGTCGGGCCAGGGCGGTCGTCGACTTCGGCTTGTGGTCCACGGCGGAGAAGACGACATCAGATGCGCCGACCTCATGAACGAAAGCGAACGTGATCGGAACCAGACGCGGTGAGCCGTCCTCGGCGATGGTGGCCAGCCGGGCGACCCGGGCGCCGGCGAGGCGCACGCGGCACTGCTGGTCGGTCAACCGCACGCGCGGTACACCCGGCCGGCCAAAAGGATCTCGCCGACGTTCACGAACCGGTGCTACCCCAGTCGGCCTTGTCCTGGCCGGACAGCGTCGCGATCTCGGTCATCACAGCATCGGTCACCTCGCGACGCGGCTTGCCGCGAGCGGCTTGTCCGGCGTACTGCGGGAAGTGCAGCGGCCTACCGAAGCTGACGCTGGCGCGGTGCGGCCGAAGTGCCCGGGAGCCGATCGGCATGATCCGGTTGGTGCCCTGGACGGCCACCGGGACGATCGGACAGTCCGCGGTCAGCGCCAACCAGGCAACACCGGTCTTCCCCCTGGCGAGTCTGCCGTCCCGGGATCGGGTCCCCTCCGGATAGATCGCGAAGGCATCGCCCAGCTTCAATACGGCCAGGGCGGTGTCCAGCGCGGCCTGCGCGGCTCGATGCTCGCCACGTTCGACCGGCTGCGCCCCGAGGCTGGAGAACAGGGTGCGGGTCCACCAACCTTTGACCCCCTTGCCGCGCCAGTACTCCGCCTTGGCCAGCATCGCTACTTTGCGGGGGGAGACCAGCGGAATCACGATGCTGTCGATGAAGGACAGGTGGTTGCTGGCCAGGATGACCGCGCCGGTGGCGGGCACGTTCTCCCGACCGGTGATCCGCGGCCGGAAGAACAGCCAGAACAACGGTTTGAGGACGAAGCGGGACATCACGTACAACAACGGCTGTCTCCTCCTGCCCCTGGTCCGGACCGGATCATTTCTCGCGGCCGAGTGGCCATGGTCTCGCGACGGGGTGGGAAGCGCGAAATGGGGCGACAGACGGCAGCAGTAGGGACAGGATGTGGCGCCTATGACATCTGCGATTCATAACATCAATGTCGACTGCGCCGACCCGTACCGTCTGGCCCTGTTCTGGGCCGAGGTCACCGGCTGGACCGAGCACCCCGATGAAGGGAACGCTCCAGACGATCCCGAGGCACTGCTCGTGTCGCCGGACGGGTCGTTGAACCTGCTGTTCATTGCCGGCCCGGACGTCAAGACGGTCAAGAACCGGGTGCACCTCGACCTACGCCCGACGGACCGAACCCGGGACGAGGAGGTCGTACGACTGGTAGATCTCGGCGCGAGTGTGATCGACGACCGGCGCAACCCCGACGGCACCGGCTGGGTGGTGCTCGGTGATCCGGAGGGCAACGAGTTCTGCATCGAGAGAAGTGCTGCAGAGCGTGCTGCCGTCGGTCGCCCCACCGTCGAGCACGTGCCTGTCGATCCCTGAGTCCGGGTAGGTACGGCGGCCACCTGTCGCCGCCCCGTCCCGGGCTGGTGTCGCCGGAATTGACTTCGGGGGCCGGCAGGCGGAGCATCCGGCACACAACAACTGCATAAGTTCTGGCGCAGGGGAAGTCCGGTGAGAATCCGGCGCTGACCCGCAGCGGTAGGTCGAGACGCCCGAGGCGTGCCCGACGAGCCCGATTACCTGCCCCGTACGAGCGACTCCATCACGCCGAGGTCTGCGGGGCGGAGCTCAGGTACCTCACCTGCGCCG
>JACCQS010000428.1 GCA_013814015.1 Geodermatophilaceae bacterium
GTGACTCCGCAAGAGCGGGCCGGGGTACGGGCGCTCGTGGACTGGGGTCTGACCGACATTGCGGCCCGGCCGGGCAAAGGGGATCGCCCGTTCACCTACTGGGACTACCGCGCCGGGATGTTCCACAAGGACCTTGGGATGCGGATCGACCTCATGCTCGCCACAGCCTCGGTACGGGTCACCGACGCCTACGTCGACCGCGAGGCTCGCAAGGGCAAACTGCCTTCCGACCATGCTCCGGTCGTCGTCGACATCGACCTCTGAGGAGCGCCCAGGATTAATCTCGGAGACATGACCGTTGACGTCGAGACCGAGACCGAGATCGAGATCGCGCGGCCGCGTAGGCAGGTGGCCGCCTACGGCTGCGATCCGGGCAACGCCACGACCTGGTACGAGAACATCAAGTCCGTCGAATGGGAAACCGCACCGCCGGCCGTCGTCGGATCACGGATCGCCTTCGTTGCGCACTTTCTCGGACGGCGGATTGCCTACACCTACGAGGTCAGGGCGATGACTCCCGGCGAACACTTCGTGATGAGTACGGCGCAGGGGCCGTTCCCGATGGAGACGACCTATACCTGGCAGGACACCGCTGACGGGGGTACAAGGATGACGCTGCGCAACCGGGGCGTGCCGGCCGGTTTCGCCAGGGTAGGCGCACCGATGATGGCCGCGGCGATGCGTCGGGCAAACCGCAAGGATTTGCTAAAGCTCAAGCAGACTCTGGAGGCGCCCCAGTAGATCGCGGATCAGACTTATCGGGGGGCATCGGGGCGCGGCTCGAGGATCACGAGTTCGGTCCGCGACGACCGGAGCGCCGCGTAGCCGTCCAACTTCGGGTCGATCGCGCGCCACCTGATCCACAGGCGCTCCCGATCCTCACCCTCGGCAGCGCGGCCCCGGACCGCGCGCTGCCCGTCGGCGAGGACGACTCTCGCGTCGGGATGCGCTTGCAGGTTGAGCCACCATGCCGGCTCGCCGTCAGCCCAGCCATTCATCGCCATCGCGACCAGAGTGGGGCCGTCCTCGAGACACCCGAGGATCACGCTGCGCTCCTGGCCAGTGCGACGCCCGGTCGTCGTGAGGCGCATGGTCCCCCAGCGGTTGGTCCTCGCACGCCACAGCCCGACCCGGCCGCCGGTGATGCGGTACAGCGCGCGGTGGATGGACCAAGCAAGGCGGACGAACCAACGAGGAGGAAGCCTCGGCCGCTGCTTGCGTTCGTCCGACATGGAGCGCCTCCTTACCGATCCCGCGCGGTCGAGTAGCTCGAGTCATGCAGCACTAGGCGAGGTCGGGGAAGAACAGTGCGATCTCGCGCGCCGCGGACTCGGGCGAGTCCGAGCCGTGCACGATGTTGTTCTGCACCTCGAGGGCCAGATCGCCACGAATGGTGCCCGGCGTGGCAACAACCGGATCCGTCGCGCCGGCCAGGCCGCGGAAGGCCGGAATGGCCCGCGGCCCCTCGACGACCATGGCGACCAGCGGACCGCCGGTGATGAACTCCAGCAGCGCCGTGAAGAACGGCTTGCCCTCATGTTCGGCGTAGTGCGCAGCCGCAGTCTCACGGTCGAGCACGCGCAGCTGCAGGGCCACGAGGGTCAGACCCTTGGCTTCGATCCGGCTGATCACCTCGCCGATCAGGGCACGGCGTACGCCGTCAGGCTTGACCAGGACAAGGCTGCGTTCGGTATCGGACACGAGCGCGGAGCCTACCCACGCCCGGTCGGTGGGTTTGCGGGCGCCGAGCCGAGCAGTTCGGCTCGAATGCGCAGTAGGTACAGCCACAGCAACACGAACAGTCCACCCAGGAACCACATCACGCCGGTGAAAAATCCGGTGGCCAACACGGGCAGCTGGATGGCCAACCCGGCCAGTGGACCCCACGGTCGGCGCTGCAGCCCGGCCACCACGATCAGCAGCACGACGACGGCGAGAACCGCTGACAGGCGCCACGTGGTCAGACCGGGCCCACTCTGCGCGATCGCCCGCGGGACGAAGAGCACGACGAGAGCCTCGAGGATCAGGACGGCGGCAGCGCCACCGTTGAGCCGCTTGGCCAATCGCTCGCGTTCCCCGCTCGACTCAGGGACGCCCTGATTCGAACCTTTCGACTCAGGGACGACCTGATTCGGATCGATCGGATCGGATTGGCCAGTCACTGTGTCCAGCGAACTCAGTCGCGGCCGACGAGCAGGGCTCGGGCATCCCCGGCCGTCACGACGCTCCCGGTGATCAGCACGCCGACACCCGAGAGCACGTCCATGTCGGTCTCGGCCATCTCCACGGCGGTTTCGATCGCGGTGGGCAGATCCGGTACGACCACGACTCGGTCAGCCCCGAAGACCGGTACGGCGATCGCAGCCAGTTCGTCGGCCGACAGGCCACGGGGTGAGCTGTTCTGGGTGACGACCACCTCGTTCAGGACGGTCTCGGCGATTTCCAGGATCCCGCGGACATCCTTGTCCGCGAGGCAGGCCAGGACACCGATCAGCCGGGTGAAGTCGAAAGCATCTTCGAGGGCGGCCACCGACGCCGCCATCCCGGCCGGATTGTGTGCGGCATCGATCAGGACGGTCGGCGCAGAACGCACTGATTCCAGCCGCCCGGGGGATGTCACGGCGGCAAAGCCCGCGCGCACGGCGTCGATGTCCATCGGACCCGTCGCCGCGCCGGCACCGAAGAACGCCTCTACAGCCGCCAGGGCAAGGGCGGCGTTGTGCGCCTGGTGCTCCCCGTGCAGGCCGAGATAGATCTCGTCGTACTTCCCGCCCAACCCCTGCAGGCCCAGGACCTGGCCGCCGACGGCAACCGCCCGCTGCGCGATTCCGAACTCGGCTCCCTCGCGAGCCACTGTCGCGTCGACCTCGACCACCCGACGCACCAATACCTCAGCGGCGACGGGATCCTGCGCAGCCAGCACGGCGGTCGCCTCGGCCTTGATGATCCCGGCCTTCTCGATTGCGATCGTGGCCACGTCCGGGCCGAGATAGTTGGTGTGGTCCAAGGCAACCCGGGTGATGACAGCGACCTGGGCATCGGCGACATTGGTGGTGTCCCAAGCCCCGCCCATTCCCACTTCGAGCACGGCAACATCCACCGGCGCGTCGGCGAAGGCGGCGAGCCCCATGCCGGTCAGCACCTCGAAGTAGGACAGCGCTAACTCCTGGGCAGCATCCACGAGGGCGACGAACGGAGCGATCTCGTCGTAGACCTCGACGAAGCGTTCCGCACTGATCGGATCGCCGTCGATCACGATCCGCTCGGTCACCGACGTCAGATGCGGACTGGTGAACCGCCCGACCCGCAGGCCGAAGGAGCGCAACAGTGAGTCGATCATGCGGGCGGTTGACGTCTTGCCGTTCGTACCCGTGATCTGGATGACCGGGAACGCCTGCTGCGGAGACCCCAGGGCGTCAGCCAGGGCCGCCATGCGAACTAAAGTGGGTGACAGGCGCGACTCGGGCCAACGGGTCCGGAGCTCGGCCTCCACTCGGGCCAATCCGGTAATCGATTCCCCGTCTGGGGCAGCCTGCTGCACACTTCCTAGGATGCCAGCCATGTCCGTACACCCCAGCGCCGCCCACGGCCGGTCAGGTACGTCCATCGTGCCCGACAAGCCCACCCTCGATGGCATCGAGGAGCGCTGGTCGCAGGTATGGGCCGAACAGGGCACCTACGACTTCGATCCGGACACCACGCGAGACCAAGTCTTCTCCATCGACACCCCGCCACTGACGGCCAGCGGTGACATGCATGTCGGGCATGCCTTCTCCTTCACGCACACCGACGTGATCGCCCGCTACCAGCGGATGCGGGGTAAGAATGTCTTCTACCCGATGGGCTGGGACGACAACGGATTGCCGACCGAGCGCCGGGTGCAGAACTTCTACGGCGTCCGCTGCGACCCGTCCCTGCCGTACGACCCGGACTTCAGCCCGCCGGACCGGCCCGGCAAGGACCAGCTCCCGATCTCCCGGCCCAACTTCATCGAGTTATGCCACGACCTGACCCTCGAGGACGAGAAGGTCTACGAAGCGGTGTGGCGCCGGATCGGGCTGTCAGTGGACTGGTCCACCACTTACCGCACCATCGACGATGACTGCCGGGCGATCTCGCAGCG
>JACCQS010000433.1 GCA_013814015.1 Geodermatophilaceae bacterium
AACCACGGCTGGTCCCCATAGTCCCGCGCAGCACTCAGGGTGCGGAATCGCAATAGCTCCAGCCGCGGATGTTCGCTGTCGTAGCCGTGCGGGCGCGTCTTCACCGGATTGCCGCCGATCTCCCAGCTTGCCTTGCGCAGTCCAGCGAGCTCATCCTCCAGCGCAGGTCCGAGATGATCGTCGGCGATGGCCCGCCGCATCTGCTGCACCTGATCGGTCTCCAGGCGCCAGGCGCCACCACCGAGCAACAGCCCGGCTGCCGAGATCTGCACGTAGAGGCCGCCGCCGCCGGCCCCGTGGACGACAGCCCCGGCATGGGTCTTGTACGGCGTCTTGTCCTTGGCGAAGCGCACGTCACGGTACGGGCGAAAGAACTTGGCCTCTCCGAACTCCGGCGCGAGTTCGGCAAGCAGTGCCTCCATCGGCGCTTTGATGCACTCGTCGTACATCGCGCGGTGATCGGTCCAGTAGGTCTTGGAGTTGTCCGCCTCCAGGCCCTCGTAGAAGACCAGGGCGCGTTCCGGGAAGCCGGCGAAGGTCATTTCGACTCCTGGGACGAGATGGCCTGCATGGTGGCCGGGTCCTCTTCCACGATCGAGGTATGCAGGCAGATCTCCCGCAGCGGGGTCCCGTCGGCATCCAGGGTCCGGACCCAACCCGCCTCCCGCCAGCCGGCAGAGTCGAAGAAGGTATGCGCGCTGACGTCGTTCTCCGGTATCCAGGTGATCAGTTGAGCCACCCCGTCGGCTCGGGCCATGTCGACGGTGGCCGCCAGCAGTCGGCTTCCGTGGCCGCGCCGGCCCCAGCGGGGTTCGACCAGCAGGGTCGCGATCTCACCGGTCGGCCCGTTGTCGGACTCCCCGGCCGCCATCGCCTCCGAACCGTTCTCGCCGCTCGGGTCACTGTCCTCGGCGGGGCCGAAAGCGACCAACCCGACGATGGTCTCCTGCTCGCGCGCAACCAACACATGATGTCCGGGGGTCGGTGGTGCCTCGATGGTGGCCGCCCATCGGGAGACCACCTCGTCGGAGACCAGGCGATCCAGGACCGATGAGGGGATCACCGAGGTTCCGGCTCGAGCCCAACTCGTCCGCTGGATTCGGGCGACCTCACCGGCCTCGTGTCGGCGCGCCGGGCGGACGTTCACATCGGCCATCGGTCCAGCCTAAGCGGAGCGGCCCACGTCCTGCGGAGCGGTCAGACCGTCGTCGTAGGCTGCGGCCATGGAACGGGTCACCGCTGGGGGAGCACGCCGGATCGCACTGGCCGCGCAGGGTTTTGCCGACCGCCGGCCCACGGGCCGGGTCGACATCCGATCGGTCCGTCGGGTCATGGACCGTGTCTCGGTCCTGCAGATCGACTCTGTCAACGTGCTTTCCCGCTCGCACTACCTGCCCGTGTTCAGCCGAATCGGACCCTACGACCGGCACGTCCTCGACACCATGTTCGCCGAACGCCGGGAACTGTTCGAGTTCTGGGCCCACGAGGCGTCCTATGTGGACACTCGGCTGTTTCCGGCGATGCGCTGGCGGATGCAAGATGCCCACAATCAGGCATGGAGCAGCATCGTTGCGCTGCAGAAGGAACGTCCGGGCTTCATTGACGCAGTCCTGCAGCAAGTCCGAGACCAGGGTCCACTAACGGCGGCCGTGCTCCGCCCGGATGGCCCCAGGCAGCCAGGCACGATGTGGAACTGGCACGAGGGGAAGGTCGCACTCGAGTGGCTCTTCTTCACCGGGGCCATCAGCGCGGTGCGCAGAACGCAGGCATTCGAACGGGTCTACGACCTCACCGAGCGGGTGATCCCGCCGACGGTCCGTGGCGCTGCGGCGATGACCAAGAACGAGGCCATCCGGCTACTGATCCGAACCGCTGTCCGCGCGCACGGAATCGCTACCGAACGTGACCTGCGCGACTACTTCCGGCTACGCCCGCTGCCCAGCAAGCTGGCCGTCAGCGAACTCGTCGAGGCCGCAGAGTTGATCGAGGTGGCCGTGGATGGATGGACCGAGCCGGCCTATCTCGATCCTGGTACCGCGACACCTCGGCGAATGTCGGCCCGGGCGCTGCTCTCGCCGTTCGACTCGCTGATCTGGACCCGCCCACGGACCGAACGGATCTTCGGTTTCAACTATCGGCTCGAGATCTACACACCGGCGGCGGCGCGCCGGTACGGCTACTACGTGCTGCCATTCCTGCTCGGCGACCGGTTGGTGGCAAGGGTGGATCTCAAGGCCGACCGTAAGGCCGGTGTGCTGCGTGTCCTGTCCGCTCATGGCGAGCCGCGGATCGAGGTCGGGCTGGTCAGCCAACAACTCGTGGCCGAATTGCTCACCATGGCCGGGTGGATGGGCTTGGCGGGACTGGAGATAGCGGAGCGCGGCGATCTGGCCGCAGAGCTGCGGCGCGCGCTCTAGCGGCCGCGGCGGAGCAGGATGTCACCGCTCATCGTGGAAGCGGAGATCCGCAGGTCCGGACCGCTGTCGGAGGCATCCTCTGAACCGTCGTCAGCCACGGAGTCGTCGGGTCCCAGGTCGGAAGCGACGTCCCCGGAAAGGGTGTGCACGTCCAGCCACAGCAGCAGCCCTGCGGCCACGCCGATGATCACGTCGCCGGACATCGTCTTGGCCTGTATCGATCCGGCCGAGGCGGTACCCACGATGACGTCACCGGAGGCCGATCGCGCGGCCAAGTCGCCGGCGATCCGGCCGATGATGAGGTCCCCGGAGGCGGTCTGCACAGAGGCTTCGGTGTCGCTGACGTCCATCCGCACGTCGCCTGAGGCGGTACGAACCTGCACCGGTCCCTCACCTCGGCCGACGTGTATGTCGCCACTGGCCGTCGTGACCTCCAGGCGACCCCGCACGTGCGAGAGCGAGACATCGGCACTGGCCGTGGCAACCGTCGCGCTATCCAACCCGCCACGGATCTGCACATCCGCGGTCGCGGATTCGACGTCGACGCTCGATCCGGTGGGCACCGTCACAATGATTTCCAGCGCAGGATGACGGAGCATCTTGCGGTCCGGAACATGAATCCGCAGCCGACCGGCGTCCTCGCTGAGCTGCACGTGGGTGCGCTCGGCGAGTTCGGCTCCCTTGGCGTCGTTGGGAACGATCTCGACGGTCGTTTCACTGACGTCGGCAGCGGTGATCTCGATGGTGCCGGCCTGGTTGCGGACCGACAGGTCGAGCGGGTGGGGGGTGGGAAAGCGGCAGACCCTCGCGTTGACGGGGTCGGCAGATCCGGGCATTGCGGTCATCGGGAACTCCAGGGATGTCGGCGCAAGGGAAATGGGCTAGGAGCGGTGGTACCCGGAGAGCCGGCGTCCCGGTGGTGGCGGTGGGCCGGGCGGGCCGTGGGGTGGGGGCACCCGGGACAGGGCGCCGGCGATGGTCCGAGTCAGCCACGCGTTGAGGGACAGGGCCGACTCGGTGGCCCGGCTCTCGGCGGCTGACTTGACTGCCTCCGGCATCCGCAGACTGACCCGTGCAGCGCCGGCGTCGCCATCGGCCTCGATGTTCACGAAGGTCTCGTCGGCGGAAGCAGCCGTAGCCGTTTCAGCGGTCACGACAACTTCGGGTTCTCCACCGCGCATCCGGATCTCCACGCTGCCTGCTCCCCAGGCGGCAGTCACCTCGGCGGCAAAGGCGCTCAGCGCGTTGGTCAGTGCCAGCCGGGCACCGGGTTCCAGTGCGTCGGCGAGCAGTCGGGCTGTCTCGCGGGCTTGTTCGTCGCCCATGGCGGCGGCGGTGAGCAGGTGCGAGCGCATTGTCTCGACGTACGGCGTGAGATCCATGCTGGTCACTATGACGTCACACGTGATGTCAGCGCGAACGGGGGTCACTCGGAGTCGGGTTGTAGAGGCGGTGTCGGCGCCATGGAGCGAGTAGCCGGTCGGTCTGCCGGTGCCCAGTGCGGCTCCGCGCTGGCCTGGCCTCGAAGTGGTGGCGCAGGTACTCGGTGTACGGCGATATTGTCATGACGTCACTATGACGTCATCTGTGGCACTTGTCAAGTGCCAATCTGACGCCAAGCACTCGAGCGGGATGGTTGGCCGCTGCCCACCGCCTCGCTCGGATACCCTCGGCGGGTGCCGAACCTCGCCCCGTTGCGCGTCCAGGTCATAGCTCAAACCCAGTTCACGGCTCCGGCAGATGTCCCGTGGGACACCGACGCCGATGGGGGACAGGCCTTGGCCGAATTCGCCGGCCGGGCCTGCTATCAGTCCTGGACCAAGCCGAATCCGCGCACGGCAACCAATGCCGGTTATCTCACCCACATCCTCGAGGTCGGCCATCTGTCGGTCCTCGAACACGGG
>JACCQS010000444.1 GCA_013814015.1 Geodermatophilaceae bacterium
GAGAAGCAGTACGGCGTACCGGCGACCAGTACGTCCTTTGCATTCGTCAACGCTGCGCAGGCGATCGGTGCCCGCCGGGTGGCGGTGGTCGCCACCTATCCCCAGGATGTTGCCGAACACTTCGTGCAGTTTCTTGCCGCGGGCAGCATCGAAGTGTTGAGCCTGTCCAGCCGGGGCATCATCACTGCCACCGAAGTCGGGACACTTGACCGGGTGAAGGTCATCGAACTGGCCGTGGCCAACGACCACCCCGACGCTGAAGCGGTGCTGCTGCCGGACACCGCTCTGCATACGGTGGCCTGGCTCGAGGATCTCGAAGCGCGATTGGGCAAGCCGGTGCTCACCGCGAACCAAGTCAGCGTGTGGGACGGACTGCGGATCGCCGGACACACCCGGCCGTGCGATGGGTTAGGAGCCCTGTTTCGCGGGACGCGCAGCGTGCCTATGGGCAAGCCTGCTGTGGTGACGGACGCGGGAAACTCATGAGGGCGGCTGACGACGGAGTCCGCTCGGAGCAAGGTCCGCTGAGCCTTGTCCGAGTGAGCCGGCAGTCCACCCCGAGCCTGATCGCCGGGCAACTGCGTTCGGCAATCACCGATGGCGTGCTGGCGCCCGGCAGCCAACTCGGCGAGGCGGAACTGGCCGCGCAGTTCGGCGTCAGCCGTGGCCCGCTCCGCGAAGCGATGCAGCGGCTGGTGCAGGAAGGGCTGCTGCGTAGCGAGCACAACCGCGGTCTGTTCGTGATCTCGCTGGAGCCTGAGGACGTACGGGACATCTACACCGCGCGAGCCGCCGTCGAGCGGGCGGCGGTCAGTCTCATCGTCAAGGGGGACCGTCACGCGGCTGCCGATCAGCTCAAGGCGGTCCACGATGACATGGTCCTGGCCGCTGAACGCGGCGACCGCGCCGGGCTCAGCGACGCCGACCTGCGCTTCCACGAAACCTTGGTCGGCTTGTCCGGCAGTCCTCGGCTCGCGCGCATGCACGGCACCTTGATCGTGGAAACCAGGATGTGCCTGACTGCCCTGCAGAACACCGACCGTCCATCCACAGACGCAGTCGAGGAGCATGGCGAACTCGTCGAAGCCGTCCGTGCCGGTGACAAGCGTCGGCTGATCCGGTTGATCGACGCGCACATGGATGACGCGCTACGCAGGCTGATCCCGGACCCTGTACGCCGCCAGGGCAGCTGAACCGGATCTCAGTCGCCCGGGAACTCCTCCGGTTGCTCGCCGTTCAGCGCTTCCGCGACTTGCAGTAGGCCGGCTCCGGCGCCGCCGATGACGGGGTCTCCGTGGCCGAAGCAGGCTATGTCGGCATCGAGATCGGCCAATCGACGGAACGAAGCGGCTGCCTGGGCCGGGTCGAGGTTGAACACGCCGAGGATCACCTCGCCTCCGTGTTCCGCGGCGATGTCCCCGGTGATCAGCACCCGGTGCTCGGGAAGGTGCAGTGCGATGCTGCCGTCGGTGTGGCCGGGAGTGGAGATGACGTGCGCGCCGCCGCCGAAGTCGAGCACCTCACCGTCGCGCACCTCGTGGTCGACGCGGACTGGCGGTGCCGGCTGCAGGCCGGCGGCGACACGGGCGTGCAGCTCCCGCTCGGCTTCGGTGAAGTTCGGTGGCGGCCCCACCGCCTGACCGCGGATGACGGGCGCATCCGCAGCGTGCGCGACGATCTGTGCGGTGCCCCAGGAGGCGACCTCGGCCGCTGAACCGGCGTGATCGTCGTGGAAGTGTGTGAGTACCAGACGGTCCAGGTCAGTGCGGGATAGGCCGATCTGCTGCAGCGCGTCGACGATCCCCGGCCCCGAGCCCGCCTCACCGGTGTCTATCAGCGTCACGGAGTCGTCCTCGCGCCAGAGGTAGGCTTGATACCTGCCCAATGTCAGCCGGTACAGGTGAGGTCGCAGTTGCACGATGCTCATGCCCGAGACGCTATGGACATCTCACCCGCACCGCCAAGGGGGTTCGCTCTGGGCACAGGGCGTTCCGTGGCAGGAGCAATGCGTACGAGAGGCCAGCAGTGGTCGCCCTTGCGTACATCCACGTAGCCTTCGCCGCATGGTGGGTCCTGCAGGCTGTCCCGGGCAAGCGGGTGTGAGAGGTTGCGGCTGCAGATTGCGCTGATGGTCGGGACTCGGAACCCCTCCAAGATTGTTTGTCGATTTGAAGCGATCGTCGACGGGCACGGTCACACTGAAAGCCCAGCAGCTGAGGTCCGATAATTCGCCCCTATCGGACCTTAGGATTACCCCGATTCGACCTGGAAATCTGACACAGCGGTCGATGGTGTATTCAGTACTCGGCGTAGATCTCGATCACGCTGTCTTCGGGGTCGCGGAAGAACAGCGTCCGGTGGCGCCACTCGGGCAGGTCGGTCGGTTCTCTGAGGATGGTCACGCCCTTGGCGA
>JACCQS010000479.1 GCA_013814015.1 Geodermatophilaceae bacterium
CCGCAGGTGATGAGCGGCTACTACAACGACGACGAGAAGACCGCCGAGGCCTTCGCCGGTGGCTGGTTCCACAGCGGGGACCTGGCCACCATGGACGAGGACGGCTACCTGACCATCGTCGACCGCAAGAAGGACATGATCAAGACCGGCGGTGAGAACGTCGCATCACGGGAGGTGGAGGAAGTCCTCTACCAGCACCCCGGCGTTGCCGAGGTCGCGGTGATCGGCCTGCCCGATGCCAAGTGGATCGAGCGAGTTTGTGCGGTGGTGGTCCCTCGTACGGACGCGGACACCGACTCGCTCGCCGCCGATCTCACCGCCTACGGACGCGAGCGGCTGGCCACGTTCAAGGTCCCCAAGCAGGTCGAGTTCATCGATGCGCTACCCAAGAACCCAAGCGGCAAGATCCTCAAGCGCGAACTGCGGGCGCGCTTCTCGCAGTGACGCCGTACGGTCGTTCAGGCGCTAGAGTCCGCCTACCACCTCACACCTGCAGCTCGGAGTTCACCATGCGCCGTGCCTTCGGCATCCTCGTCGCCGCACTCACCCTCGCCCTGCTGCCCGCGATTCCGGCCCAGGCTGCAACGCCCACGGCGCACCAGCCGATCCTGTTCGTACACGGCTACAACAGCGACGGCTCGACCTGGAACGACATGCTCGCGTCCTTCCGAGCGGCCGGATACAGCGACGCCGAGCTGTTTGCGATCAGTTACAACTCCAATCAGAGCAACGTCACCACGGCCCAGCAGCTCGAGACCAAGGTCAACGAGATCCGCCAGCAGACCGGCTGGGCCACCGTCGACATCATCAGCCACTCGATGGGCTCACTGTCCTCCCGCTACTACCTGAAGAACCTGGGCGGCCAAGGCTTAGTGGACGCCTGGGTGTCGCTGGCCGGTGCCAACCATGGGACCAGCACGGCCCGATTCTGCGGCGCGGTCAGCTGCCGCGAGATGCGGGTCGGCTCGTCCTTCCTGGCCGGGCTCAACGCCGGTGACGAGACGCCGGGCGTGGTGCGTTACCGAACCTGGTGGTCACCGTGTGACTCCACCATCAATCCGGACTCCAGCGTGAGCCTGACCGGCGCGACGAACACGAAGACCGCCTGCCTCGGGCACAGCGCGCTGCTCTCGAATTCGACCGTGTTCGGGCAGGTCAAGACCTTCGTCACATCCTGACCGATGCCTTGACGCACTGAGGTCGACTTGATCGACCCGACCCTCAGGCGCCGGTCGTGAACGTCCATTTGGTCGTGACCAGCAGGTTGCCGGCGATATCCCTGATCCCTCCGGTAGCGGGCGCGCCCGTCACAGTCGCCGTGTAGTTCGTGTTGGCCGCCAGCGGCCCGCTCGGATCAAGAATCCAGGTATTCGAGGTACCGCTCCGTACGACAACGGCGGAAACGGCTGCATCAGCATCGGTGGTAGCGGTGGTTTTCAGCGTGAAGGAAGCTGTGCTGACGGCAACGACGGGCTCGTTGAAGGTCACCAATACGTTGGTTGTCCGCGGCACGCCGGTTTTAGTATTCACCGGATCCATGACGGTCACCTTGGGCTTCGGCCCAACCGTGAACTTCCACACGGTTGACGGGAGCCGGTTACCGGCTGCATCGATGATGCCTGGCTGAGCCTGAGTGCCCCCGGACAGCGTCACCGTGTATTGCGAGTCGGTCGGCAGGTTCAAAGTCGGATTCAGCTTGGCGACTCGGGTGCTCGCGTCGTAGGTCACGTCCGCGTCGATGACGTTGCCGGTGGCGTTGCGCAGAGTGAACGTCCCTTTGCTGACCCCGGTGACCGCCTCGCTGAACGTCGCCGACACGTTCGTCGCGGGGGCCACTCCGTTCTTGTGCACCGTCGGCGTCTTCTTGGTCACGCTCGGGCCGGGCGTGTCGACGGCTTTGAGGAACTTGACGATCGCGACCTGCTCGGTGGGGAACAGGTTGAACCCGTGTCTCGCCGCGGCGGTGCCGCCGACGATGTCCAGAACGCTGGTCTCGCCGGCGGCGATGAGGGCGTTGTGGAATATCTGGGCCTGCTCCACCGGCAGGATCTCGTTCGCACCGTTGACCAGCATGTACCGCGGACTGTTCGGATGGATGTTGTATCTCGGGGACGGATCCATGAGTTGCGCGTCGGTGCATTTCGGAGTCGAAGCGGCGTCCACCACCGGGCAGCCGAGGTAGGAGGGCATTCCCTCGTTGATGTCAACGGCGTGGTTCTGGACCATGTCGAGGAAGTCCATCGGCCCGGACAGCTCCACGACCGAGCGGATTGTCCCCGGTTTGACCATGTTGAGGAACTGGCCGGCCGTGGCAACCAGCTGGGCACCTGCGGAGCCGCCGATCAGGCTGATGTTGCTCACATCAGCGCCGTACAGCGCACCGTTGGCCTTGATCCACTGCACCGCCCGCTCGATGTCCCCCGTCTTTCCTGAGTTGCTCGGGTCGGCCGGGCCCAGCGCCGGGTCGTGTGCGGTCTGATTCAGGCCATCGCGATCTTCCACGCCGGAGAGCCCGCCAGCACCGGGCGGCGGCGTCGCCAGCCGGTAGTCGATGTTGAAAACAGCGAATCCCTCTGCGGCCAGCGTCTCGGCCACGTTGGCTACCCCATTCCGGCTGCCGCCGATCCAGCCGCCGCCGAACACGACGACCACGGTCGGCGCCAGCACTCCACCGTTGTTCATCGGATAGATGTCAAGCTCATGCTCGGGCTCCGGCCCGTATTTGACGTCGGCGATGCACCTCGGCGTAAGGCAGACCCGGTCCAGGGTCGTGTGTTTCGCCGAGGCGGTGGTTATCCCCAGTCCGGCAACGGCCAGACCGAGCGCGGAAATGCCGACGATGGCTGCGCGCCAGATACGGTGCCGCAGAACCACCCGCTTGTGCTGCATGAGACTCCTATGATTTC
>JACCQS010000033.1 GCA_013814015.1 Geodermatophilaceae bacterium
CCGTGGACCGATCGACCCGCTCCGCGGCCGCGGCCTCGGCGATCGTCACCTCCTGACGAACCAGCTGCAACCAGATCTCGTACTTCTGGGATGGGGTCAAAAACCGCTTCGCACGCCTGCCGGCACGACCTGCTACACGCGCAGCCCCGGCGAGCTGCGGACGCTGCTGGCCTCCCACATCGATCCCTTTTCCTGAGGCATACGAGAGGTACTGACATGCTCGTAACAAAAGCGGAGCGTGCTGGTCCGTTACGGGGTCAACGATGATCCGGTGCGATGGGGCTACCCGCTGCTGGGGCTCGATTCGTTGCGCGCTCGTACCGGGTCGCAATCGTCGTGGTCACCGCCTTGGCGTTGGCGGCCCTTCAACTCAGAGCGGGCAGTGATCTTGAGGCCTCCGGTGCGGGCGTTGGCGATGCCAGTGTCGCTGAACGCCTCGATCGCCGGCCACCACGTCTCGACGGTGCTGGCCAGGATCTTCAGCTCGTCGATGTCGGCTTGTGCGCACCAGTGGTAGAAGTCGTAGAGCCGCTGGACGGGAAAGCCGGGAGGTGCGACAAACTGGACTGCGTGAATGTGATCGTGTTGATGGCCGATGCCCGGGTCACCGGCATTCCAGTCGAGGACTGCGGCGAACCACTCATCGACCTGAGCACATGTGACGTCACGCGCATCGACGGCCGCAAGACCGATCCCGCCGGCGATTGGCGTCAGTTGCGCACCGGTGTGGTCGACCGACTGGGTCACGCCGCAAGCGCTTTGCCCCGCGGGTTGCAGCTGTTGCACATCGAGGGGTACCGGCCGGCGCGCCTTCAAGCACGCTATTTCAACGCTTATCGAACCCAGCTCGCCGCCAGCCGCCCCGACCTCGATCACGCGGAGCTGCACCGGCTGGCCAGCCGCTACGTATCCCCGCCCGACATCGCACCGCATTCTGCTGGCGCGGCGATCGACTTGACGCTTTGTGAGGACGACGGCAGCGAGGTCGATATGGGCACCCGAGTCAACGCCAGCCCGGAGGAGAGTGGGGGCGGCTGCTACACCGACGCCGCCAGCATCAGCGCCGAAGCGCGCGTCAACCGAGGCGTCCTGATCGCAGCACTGTCCGAAGCTGGTCTCATCAACTATCCAACCGAGTGGTGGCACTGGTCCTACGGGGATCGCTACTGGGCCCTGCAAAGCGGATCTCCGGTAGCCAAGTACGGCACCGTCGACCGCAGCCTGATGAATGAGTTCGGGCAGCGGGATCTCGCGTAGGGCGGCGGATTTCGCGCGACGAAGACACCGACATTCGTCCGGCGAAGACTTCAGCGCGCCCCGTTCTGCCGACCGGGCGACTCTAGACTGAACGGCCGCGCAGCCCGCGTGCACCACGCTGAATTGTGGATGCCGGAGCTGGCGCGGCCTTCGATCTCCGACCATCCGTACGCCCCCCGGCGCTGGGTTCGTTCCTGCGCGCGTTCGCTTGCCGCCTGAGCCAGCTCGACGCGGCCGCGTTGTGTGATCGTCGCGGTCGGCCGTTCCATGGCCCATTCCCTGACTGCGTTACGGATCTAGCCGCCCGGGCGCGGTACAGGGTCGGGGATCAGCCTGCGTAGGGCGTCGTCCATGTGCGCGTCGATCAACCGGATCAGTCGACGCTTGTCACCGGCGCGGACGGCCTCGAGGAGTTCGCCATGCTCCTCGGCCGCGTCTGTGGATGGTCGGTCGGTGTTCTGCAGGGCAGTCAGGCACATCCTGGTTTCCACGAGCAAGGTGCCGTGCATGCGCGCGAGCCGAGGGCTGCCGGACAATCCGACCAAGGTTTCGTGGAAGCGCAGGTCGGCGTCGCTGAGCCCGGCGCGGTCGCCGCGTTTGGCGGCCAGGACCATGTCATCGTGGACCGCCAAGCGCGCACGTGCCTTCTTCGCCACCTCCGGCATCCGGATCGAGAGGGTCCTGACCGACAACGGCTCGGTACCGATCCGCCACCTTCGCCGCTGCCCTGTGCCCGGTAATTCATAAACGGACCCGCCCCTCCGGCAGCAGACCAACGGGAAGGTCTGTGAAGAATGATGCCGGGCGCGGCATCGGGCCCGGCCTGACTCTTCTTGCGTGAGGTGAACGCGAACGCCGCCTGGCTCGCGCGACCTCAGCACGATCGATGAGCTGCACCGCGCACCAGCGGCCGCAGGTTCGACGTGCTCGGGAAACCAGCCAGCCCGGAGTTTTCGCCGTCGGCGACGTCCGCGCAGGTTCGATCAAGCGGGTCGCCTCCGCGGTCGGCGAGGGCTCCATCGTCGTGTCGTCGGTGCACCAACACCTCGCGGGGAGCTAATCCGCTCGACCTCACTGTCGCCCACGCCTCGGTGTCGCTTGCCCCTTGCCATCATGCAACAGGCGTCCTCGTGCGAGCCGCCCAACCCCTCGACTCAACGGGCGCGGTCGACCTCCGCCTCCGGAACAAGGCCGGCCCCGACGGCCAGTACGGCGAGCTGAACGCGGTTGGAGCTGTCGGTCTTGTCAGCAGGCTCCCGGTGGGCGCCACCCGCGAGGCGTCAACTCGGCCAGCTGCGATCGGCCTTCGAGAACGTCCACATTGGCCGAACTGTGTGGCGCAACCTGCCGCCCGCGTTCGTCTACATCTGCGCCCGACCTACCCCGGGTCCGCCCGTGATCGACCTGGTTGGACTGTTCGGCACTCTGCCGGGTCCGCTGCTCCTCGGCGTTGTCTCGATCATGCTGCCGCCGAGTCCGGACTGCTGATCGGGTCGTCCTGCCGGGCTCGACGCTGTTGCTCAGCCTTGGTCTGCTCGTGTCGCTTGGCATGGTGCCGCTGGCGGCTACCTTGATCACCGCCGTCGCGGCAACCGTCGTCGGCGCCGGCTCAGCGTTTGACCAGATGCGCACGCTCACGGCCCTGGTGGGACCGCCGCTGCTGCTTCTTCTCCTGGTGGCCTGGGGCTGCGTTGCCGGGTGGCAGCGCCTGGCACGCTCGCAGCCCCTGAGCCTGCGGAGAGGCGGCCAAGTCCTCGACGGAACACGATCGTTCGTCGCGCGCCGCCGGAGCGGGTAGTCATCGGCGCGTTCCTAGAGCTGGTGGCCGGTGGTGCTGTCGACGTAAGCGGGGATGGCACCTCATGGCGGTCGCCGGTGGTTGATGTTCCGGACGGCTCGAACATCAGGACCGAGCCGCCCGGCGAGGATGGCTTGTGTTCGGTACCCCTTGGCACCACGAAGATGTCGCCCGTGCGCAGCACGACGGTGGTCTCGGTCCCGTCGACCGTGCGAAGGGAGACGTGGAACTCACCGTCGAGTACGAGGAAGAATTCGTCGGTGTCCTGATGCACGTGCCAGACGTGTTCGCCCAGAGTGTGCGCGATCCGTACGTCATAGTCGTTCATGCGGGCCACGATCCGGGGGCTATAGATCTCATCGAAGGACCCCAGCGCTGCGGTCAGGTTCACGGGAGCATCAGTCATGTCCCTTATCGTTCATGTCCCTTATCGTGCCCGCACACTGTTATCTGCGGTTACCCAACGACGAGGAGACGACCATGCCGATGACCGACTCGGATGGCCGACCTTCCACGGCCGGCGGTGTCAACGACAAGGACGAGCAGGGATTGACGGCGTTGCACCGCGCGTCCGGGCTCGGCGACCCGTCCGCGGTCCGGGGGCTGTTGCAAGGCGACGCCGACCCGGCGATCCTGGACAGCCGCACCGGTGCCTCCCCGCTGCATCACGCCGCTCAGTCGGGCAGCGTCGAGGTCGCCGCGCTACTGCTGGAAGCCGGGGCCTTTCTGAATCTCCAAGCGCCGAGGAACGGCGTGACGCCGCTGATGGCCGCCGTCTGGTACCGCATGCCCGCCCTGGTCGCCTTCCTGCTGCAGCAGCCCGAGATCGACGTGGAGCAGCGAGCCCTCTTCGGTGCGACTGCCGCGGAACTGATCGGCTTCGGCGCCAGTGCCGACGACGAGGGCGCTCAACGACAGAGTGACCAGCTGCGCGCGCTCTTTGCCGACTACGCGCAGCGTCGCGATGGGCAGCTTGCGACGCAGCCGCTGTTCGTTGCCTTGACCGACGCAGGCGCCAGTACGGCGGACAGGGCATCCCGGGTGCGCGAGCTCCTCGATGCCGGCCATCGCGAAGTCGACACCGTCTCGCCGGTACTGAGTTCAGGAAGCGACGGGCACACCCCGCTCCTGGTGGCGGCCCGCGACGGGGACACCGAGGCCGTGGCTGCGCTGCTGGCGGCCGGTGCTGATCAGACGGCCGTCGACCACTACATGGCTGCGGTTCCTGCGCACAAGGCCGCCTACGGTGGGCACGCCGGGGTGCTACGGCTCCTCGCCGGGGCGCCAGGTTTCGACTCGATCAAGAACGCCCAAGGTCCGTACAACGGCTACACACCGCTGCACGATGCGGTGTGGCACGGGCACTTTGCCGCAGCGGAGGTACTGGTCCATGCCGGCGTACGCACCGACCTCACCGGCCTGGACGGGAGGACTGCTGCCGACCTCGCCCGTCAGCACGGGTACCAGGAGATCGTCGACCTTCTCCAGACCGCCCCTTCGGTGAATCCCTTGACGCTGCGTCAGGGTTAACCGCTCCGGCCGTTGCCAGCCTGCACATGTGTACCCGGATCGGATCGAGGCGCTGTGGGGTCCTCGACGGCGAAGCCAAGTTCGCTGGCTAACGTGATCCCGGTCGAGCACCTGACACCGCACTGACGAAGGAAGACTCGATGAGAACACGACTGGCTCTGACCGGCGCTACGGGCAACGTAGGACGTCGGATTCTCGATGGCCTTGCAGCCGGCGGCTCCCGCGACTTGGTCGCGATCTCGCGAAGCACGTCGAGAGCGGTCGGTGTGGGCGCTGCCACGGTCCAGCGGAAGGTTGCGGACTACGCCGATCGAGCCGCTCTGACCGTAGCTCTCGACGGCGTCGAAACACTCATCTTCATCGCCAGTGATGACGAGGCATCCTCGATGCTGGTTCACCATCTGAACGTGATAGACGCCGCAGCTGCCGCTCGGGTTGGTCATGTGGTGTACCTGAGCAGTCTGGACGCAGATCCTGGCTCACCGTTTTGCTACGCGGGTGTGCACGCCGAGACCGAACGCAGGATCGCCCGCAGCGGCATCGCATTCTCGATAGCACGGGTATCGCTGTACGGGGAATTCTTCGCCCAATGGCCGCTGGCTGCGATCGGAACAGGGGAACTCCGTTTGCCGGCCGCGGACGGTGCCATATCTCTGATCTCCCGCAACGATGTGGCCGACTGCTTGATTGCGTTGGCAGATCAGCCGGCCAGCGGCAGCGTTGCGCTGCTGACCGGCGGCCAAGCCTACGACCTCGACGGCGTGACCGAGCTCACCGCGCAATGCTCCGAGACGTCCATTCGGGCGATCGACCTATCACCGGCTGAGTACCGAATGCAGGTCGTCCGAGATGGCGTGTCGCCCTGGTGGGCGTACGCCTTCGGCACCATGTTCGCAGCGATCCGCGAACAGCGCTTCTCCGAGGTCACCGACAAAGTCGCCGGTCTGCTCGGTCGTCCGCCAACACCTTTTCGCAACGTCCTCGAAGGGCTCCTGCCATCCAGCCACAGGCAATGAGGGTTTCTATATCCCCGATGTCGCCCCCCGAGCATTGACCGCCGGCGGATGAATGAGATTGACCCTGCCGTCGTCGGCCAGCAGCGTCAGATCGGCACGCCGATGGGACCCCTCGCTGCTGCGTTCGAGTTCGCACCGGCCCAGGCCCAGGTGAGGGTTGGCGGCAAGCTCGGCATCCCACCAGGACTTGATCTCGCCGCCGAACCCCCACTCGTTCACAGCTGTATCCGTGAGCGGGCGGCCACAGGGTGTTGAAGCACCAGCTCGCGTCAGGTCACCCAGCGCACTTCGCCGTCGATCACCGTTTCGGTAGCGCGCATGCCGATCACGCGGGCCACTGCTACGGAAGCCGGATGGTCGGGATGCACGTGAGCGATAATGCGGTCCGCCCCCGCCTCACCTAGCCACTTCACCATCGCTGCGGACCCCTGCCGGGCATATCCGCGCCCCTGGTG
>JACCQS010000037.1 GCA_013814015.1 Geodermatophilaceae bacterium
ACGACGCAGCCGCTCCCACGGCAGCAGGAACAGAATCGCCACCACATGCGGCAGGAAGATGATTCGCACGCCGGCGAAGACCATCAGGTGGAAGCCGAGCAGGAAGATCACCAGAGCGATGCGGGCCCGATCGCGTCGGGCCAGCAACATGAGTGGGGACAGCAGCTCGAACCCGATCATCAGGTATTGCGAGACATGCAACAGGCCCGGAACGTCGAGAGTCCACATCGACAGGTCCGTCCCGCGACGCAGGACCGCTCGGGTCAGGGTCGACCCGTTGACCCAGTCCCAGCCGCCGAAGCGGATCTTGGCCCAGGCCGCCAGGAAGTAGGTGAGCATGACCGCGAGAAAGATGACTGCGACCGCGAACCCGGCGGCCTCGGAACGTCGTTGGTCACGCCACTGGGCGATGCCCACGGTCGGCAGGACGGCCAGGGCAACAAGGAAGGCGTACCGGTCGTGGTCGACCTTGCCGTAACTCATCGCGATGACCATCCACTCGAAATAGAGCAAGAAGGTCGTCGTTCCCCAGATCCGTGGTGCCCGCCCGGTAGCGGCCAGCAACGCGGAGCCGATCAGCAGCCACTTCACGACGTCGACGACGGCAGTACTGGGAGTCGGCAGCCGCAGCCACTCGCCGATCAACAGCGGTTGGTAGTACTCGGTCGGTACGCCGGCGTGCGCGGCCACCCAGCGGGTCGTGACGAAGACGTCGATCGGAATGAACAGGTAGGCGATCAACCGGAAGACCGCCACCCTGGCCAACGCGACGGGTGCGAAGAACCATCCGGTAACGGAACGAGCGCGGCTCACGCGCCGTCTTCCGATCCGGCCGCAAGCGGATAGGTGACCAGTACGTCGTCGTCGTAGGCGCCGGTGGGTTGGCCGTCTCGTAGCTCCAGGCGGCGGACGATGATGACGACGGCGACCAGCCGAACCGACTCGGGGTGGTTGATCAGATAGTTTTCGGCCAACAGACCCAGCAACTCCGGGTTGCCGACCAAGCGCGGCACCTGCCCCTCGAACTCGGCACGCCGCAGGCCCACTTCACCGCCGGACAGCGGCACCTCCTCGCCGGCGTCGGTCAATGCCACAACGCGGGTGGAGGACACCGGTGTGTCCGGGTCGGCACGGGTGGCATACATCCGCGGCGGACCGAACGGGAAGGCGTAGTCGTCGCCGAAGACGGTGCCGCTCAGGGTGAGCGCGAGGATCGCGGCACCGATGACTAGGCGGATCAGCCGGGCGCGTGCGGGTAGTTCCACGACCTCGTCGGTCGGCGCCTGGTCGATCGTGTCCCGGTCGCTCACAGGCCCCATCGTAGGATCGCGCCGCGATCGGGGTCGACGACAGGAGCGAGCGTATGCAGTTCGGCCGGTACTACGAGGAGTTCGAGGTCGGCGCCATCTACAAGCACTGGCCGGGCAAGACCGTCACCACCTACGACGACCACCTGTTCTGTCTGCTCACGATGAACCACCATCCGTTGCATCTGGACGAGCACTTCGCGAAGGAGGCGACCCAATTCGGCAAGAACGTCGTGGTCGGCAACCTCATCTATTCGCTGCTGCTCGGAATGAGCGTCCCGGACGTGTCCGGCAAGGCGATTGCCAACCTCGAAGTTGAATCGCTCAAACACATTGCGCCGACGTTTCACGGTGACACGATCTACGGGGAGACGACGGTTCTGCACAAGACGGAGTCAAAGTCCAAGGACGATCGAGGCATTGTTGCGGTGGAAACCATCGGCTACAACCAGGACGGTACGATTGTGTGCGTCTTCCGGCGAAAGGTGATGGTGCCCAAGCGGTCTCACCTAGCCGTACGCGGCGGGGAGCAACCGGGCAGGCCGGAACCCAAGCAGAATCCATGAATTCTCGGGTAGGATGATCATTCTCCGGAGGCAGGAGGGATGCGTCATGGCTGTCAGGACCGCGCTCGTCGAATTGTCCGACATCCACGCCGCCGTACGCGCGCTCGAGCAGGATGCCGAGCGGGGCACGATTTCCGCGGGCGAGGCCAGTACACGAATCAATGATTCCAAGCGCGCGGTTACCCCACGGGAACTGTGGAAGGCCAGCGGTGGCCGCGCCGGTGCCAAGAAGCGCAGCGACTGGCAGGACATCCGCAAGACTGCCTTCGCAGCGGTCTTCCTGCTCGTCCTTGCCGCCGTCGGGGTGTGGATCGTGACGATCTACACCGGGAAGGCCGTCGGTAGCGAGGAGGACTACATCCGCGAGCCGTCGATATCGGTCCCAGCCGATCGGGGCCCTGAAGAACCAGGGAGCGGCTGATGCGCGGCGCGCCTTTCCGTCGCAGGGCCAGCGATCGGCAATGATCGGGTGCGAATCGGTGCCCGTTGGGTGCGCTCTGCGTGAAGAGGAGACCCAAGTGAACGGCAAGCGTCTCATCGCCTGGCTGCTGCTTGCCTTTATCGTCTTTTTCATCGTGACGCAGCCCGACACGTCGGCCGACATGGTCCGGAGTGCCTTCCGGGGCCTCAGCAACGCGGCGTCGGCCTTCGCCAATTTCGTCACGCAGTTGGTCTAGTCGCCGAGGGCGCCCCGGTGACTCCCAATCGTGGCTGAAAAGGACGGTGGCCCACGGTGAACCGACGGCCAGCGACGAGCCGATATCTGCTTCCGGACGAGCGGGCGGCCATCGAGACCCGCCGGCATTGGATGATCCTGGTGCTGCCGGTGGTGAAGTCGCTGGCGATCGTCACGATCGCGCTGTTCTTACTGTCCGGTGATCAATACTCCATGGCGCTGCGCAACATCGTGACGCTGGTGGTCGTCGCTGTGATCGGCTATCTGACCTACCAGATAGTGCAGTGGCGGATGGACCACTTCATCGTGACCAATCGCCGGGTTCTGTTGGTCAGCGGCGTCCTGACCAAACGCACAGCGGTCATGCCACTGTTGAAGGTCACCGACATGACCTACCAGCAGACCCCGGTTGCCCGGATGTTGCGCTACGGGACGTTCGTGTTCGAATCCGCCGGCCAGGACCAGGCCCTGTCTCGGGTGGACTATCTGCCCGGCGGTCCGCGCCAGCTCTACCTGCAGATCTCGGTTCTGCTCTTCGCCAACTATGGCAGCGCAGGCATGCCGGTTCCACCCCAGTTCTCCGAGACGATGACCAAGGACATCCGTACCGGTCAGATGGTGGGTGAGGTGTCGGGTCGTACGCACCAAACAGTCCCGATCCCGCGTCCCGGACCCGGTTGGGCCGGGGACGACTGACCTCATGGCGGACTCCGGCCGGAGCGCAGTCATCGATCTGCACATTCATTCCACCGCCTCGGACGGGACGCTGAGTCCCGCAGCGGTCGTCGCGGCGGCCGCCGTGGCCGGACTAGACGTCATGGCGCTCACCGATCACGACACCCTGGCTGGGTGGGACGAGGCGTTCGCCGCCTGCCCCTCCGGTCTGACGATCGTTCCGGGGCTGGAGCTGTCCTGCGTCTACCAGGGCGGCGAAGGACAGCGGCCGATCAGCGTGCATCTGCTGGGCTATCTCGTCGACCCCAGCCACCCTGGTCTGGTCGCGGAGCTGTGCCGGCTGCGGACCGAACGCAGTCGGCGAGGGGAGAAGATCGTGGAGAAGTTGGTCGCGGCCGGCCTTCCGATCAGCTGGGACCGGGTGCGCGAGTTCGCGGCCGGCGCTTCGATCGGCCGACCGCACGTTGGCCGCGCACTGGTCGAGGCCGGCGTCGTCGCGTCGGTGGATGAGGCCTTCGTCGAACTGCTGTCAGCCGCCGGGCCCTACTACGTACGCAAGGCCGACCTTGACGCCGTGGCAGGAGTGCAACTGATCGCTGCCGCCGGCGGTGTTTCGGTCTTCGCGCATCCCGCAGCCGGGCGTCGAGGCCGGGTCGTGGACGAGGCCGCCATCACGGCACTGGCTCAGGTCGGGCTCTGCGGCATCGAGGTCGATCATCCTGACCATCTGCCCGCTGAACGGGATGACTTGCGAATACTGGCGGCCGATCTCGGTCTGGTCGCAACCGGCTCCAGCGACTTCCACGGGACGAACAAGGTCAACCGACTTGGCCAGCACACGACGGATCCTTCGGCGTACCACGAACTCATGGCCGGGGCCTGTGGAAGCCGCCCGTACGCAGGTTGAATCCGGACTACCGTTGGGCGGGTGGCAGCGGTGACCGACGCCCAACAGATCGTCCCGGGCAGCCCGACCCCACTGTTCTCGGCCACGCCGAGCAAACTTGCCTCCTTCGACGACTGTCCCCGCCGATTTCGGATGACCTACCTCGACCGCCCAACACTCCCCAAGGGAGCGCCGTGGGCGCACAACAGCATGGGGGCTGCGGTCCATGCCGCGCTCCGTTCCTGGTGGGACCTGCCATTGGCTCGCCGTACGCCGACCGCGGGAGTCGCGCTGCTCCGACAGCTCTGGAGCGATGAGGGTTTTCGAGATCACGAGCAGTCCCTGGACTGGCTGGCCACGGCCTCGGAGTGGGTGAGCAGCTATCTGGAGGGGGAGGATGCCAGTCGCGAGCCGGTGGGGCTGGAACGCCACGTCGCTGCCAAGACCGACCGGCTTGCCCTGTCCGGCCGGATCGACCGGATCGACGAGCGCGATGGCGACATGGTGGTCGTGGACTACAAGACCGGCCGGTCCGGTGTCAGCGACGACGCCGCGCGCGGATCTCCGGCGCTGGCGATCTATGTGCTGGGCGTACGCCGCACCCTTCGCCGGCACTGCTCCAGGGTGGAGTTGCACCATCTGCCCAGTGGTGAGGTGGCCACCTTCGAGCACACCGAGCAGTCGTTGGCCCGGCACGTCGGGCGGGCTGAGGACACGGCCGCCGACATCGTCCGTGCAACCACACAGGCAGCCGCAGGCATGGCTGCCGACGAGGCTTTCCCGGCGCACACGGGCACCTGGTGCGGTTGGTGTGATCTGCGTCGGCACTGCCCCGACGGTCAGCGCGCGGCGCCGGCCCGCGAGCCCTGGTCCTTTCTGGCTCCGGTCCCGGATCCCACCGACTGGCGGTAGCCCAGACGTTAGGATGGTGGCAGCGCGCCACGGAGCAGCTCGGTCACCGTTGCAGATGCCGCGCGGCCCGTACGTCCCCATCGGGGCGGATCGCACGTACCGCCCGCAACACCTTCGCGAGGCTTTTGTGCACCCGGTATGCCAGCAGCAACGAGAGGTCCATCGGTCCGGCATGCCATTCGTATCCGGCAAGGAAAGCGCCGTTGATGTCGTCGCGCCGGGATGCCGAGAGGCCCTCGAAGTCGACCTCCGCCTGAAATGTGGTGATGTCCAACTCGGGGTCGCCCAACGAAAACCGGTCGAAGTCGATCAACCCCAGACGGCCGTTGTCGTCCAACCATTGCTCCGGACGTGGAGCTCCGTGGATGGGGGATGGCCGCGCCGTCGCGCCGCAGCGTGCACCGCTTTCCGGGGCGGTACCGGACGACTCGCACGTGCCGCGACCCGCCAACCACCGCGGCGAGTGTCGGCAACCGCGGATCCTCGGGAAACGCCTGCATTCGCAGGACACCGACCTCAGGCAAGGCGTGGATCCAGAGAATCGCTTGTGCATCACCCATCGCGTAGTGCCCCTGGCCTCAGCCGGCCAGGCGCTCCCGAGCGCGTCGGATGGCCGGTCCCTCGCGCCACCGAGCCGGCAGGCGTTGCAGACCCGACCGCAAGGCTCGAACGCCCGCTGTCGCTGCTGCGTCAGTGGTCGGAAGTCCCGGGAGGTGATACATCTTGCGTGCCCAGCTCGGCAGCAGGCCGAAGGCCAGCGCGGCCAGCCCACTCCACGCCG
>JACCQS010000053.1 GCA_013814015.1 Geodermatophilaceae bacterium
GGAACCACGTGACCGCACACCTGTACGGCACCCCCGTCATCCTCGACGAGGACGAGAACTACACCGTCCTGTGCCAGCTCACCGACCACTTCGAGCGCCACCAGCCGCAGGGCCGCAACCTGCTCGATGACGAGGCAGCCACCCGCCGGGCCGCGAAGGGCACCGCTGGCCTGCGTCTGCGCGTCGACAGGTTCGACGCCCGAGCCAAGCTCAGCCAGAACAAGACCGAAGACGTCCGAGACAACATCACCTCGCGGCTGGCGGCGGACAATCCTGCTCTCGCGGACGAGATGCGGCGGCACCGACACCAGCACCAGGGGACCTAGCGCCGTACGTCCGCTCGTCAGCAGAAGAGGACGTCGTCGGCAAGTCGGCTCACCCTCATCGGCCGGGGGGGACCGACCTTCAGCGGTAAGTGGCGCGGTTCTCGCAGTGCTGTGCTGCACGGCCACCGGCTTCGTGTCGGGACTGACGATCTTGTCCGCTAGACGATATGACATGGCAGATTTGGTCAACGGCTGGACGGGAGGCGGAACGCGATGGTCGCGGCGGGGCTGATGGATGGGCGGACAAAGAGGAGTGTCAGCGCGCGGGTGCCCAGGTGGGGGTGGTTGAAAATCCGTTCGCGTTGGTGTCCCAACGGCGCCAGCGAAGGACGCCTCATGCCGACCCTCGGCCGACGGCCACCCGCGCCCATCACCACCTTCCGCACTGGAACACCGTCACCACACTTGCTCAGATGCTCGACGTCTGACCAGTAGGCCCGGCGCCGCTCGGCCCGCCCGGCTCGGCCTCCCGCAGGCGGATCCCTGACCGGTCACCCGGTGCGATGATTCATGCGGTCGCCGACCGCATGACTCATCCGGGCTCAGAGGAGCCCGCTGAGTCGCTGTACGGCAGGTCCGAACTGGTCTTCGGTCATGCTGGCGTAGCTGAGGCGCAGGTGTGGTCGGGGTGGTTCGGTGACGAAGTAGGGGCGGCCGGCGCCGATCACGATGCCGTGGTCCCGGGCTCGGGCGGTCAGGTCTACGTCGTCCGTACCGTCGGGGAGCCGCACCCACAGGTGCAGGCCTCCGTGAGGGATGACCGGCGGGTGCACGCCGCGCGGTTCCAGGTGCTGCTGCACGGCCGCGGCGAGGGCGTCCCTGCGGCTACGGAGGGCTGAGCTGAGCCGGGCGAGATGTCGGGGCCAGGCGGGTGCGCCGAGCAGCTCGACGGCGGTTTCTTGCAGCGGTCGGGCGACGACGAAGTCGTCGACGACGCGGACGGCGGCCAGTCGAGCGGCGGCGGGTCCTCGCGCGGTCAGCGTCCCGATCCGCAGGCTGGGGGCGGCGGCCTTGGTCAGCGAGGACAGGTGCACGAAGCGACTGTCAGGCAGAGGATTCCGGCGACGGAGCCGGTCACCCATGCCCAACACCCGAGGGCTGTGAGCTCGATAGTCAGGGATCTCCGATAGCCGCGGGAGCTCATTCCCATCCGTCGAAGCATCACGTAGGCCGGCAGCTGCCGTCGTTGGCGGCTGACTACGTAGAGCAGTAATCCGGTGATGCTCACTGCTGCGACCAGCCCTGCAATTGCCCGCAGGTAGTCGAAGGTCCAGGTCACCGGGCGCAGGTTCGTATCGGTCGTGAAGTCTTCCGGCGTGCCGACGGCGTCGGTGAGCACGTCGAGTTCGGTGAGTGTTCTCAAGACCTGGCTGAGGTGGTCGCCATCGGTCCAGAGTTCGTTTTTCCACCGGCGAACTGATCCAAATCGGTCACTTGGGATAGGTCGACGACAAGCATCGGCCGGTTCGGATAGCGCATGCCGGGAAAGACCGGGACACGTTCCACCACTTCAACGCTCAGCGTTGACGATCGGGCCCGAACCTCGGTGACGGCAGCCATCTCCTGATCTGCCACCGGTTCGTGCAGCAGACCCTTCTGCGACTTCAGAATCTGTAGAACGGTGGCCTTGCCATGTCGAGCCGGGCGGCGATGGTGCGAGTCGATTCGCCCCGTGCGTAGCGGGAGACGACCTCAGCACTCATTCGCGCTGTGAGACGGATGCGCACGTTGCGGCGTTGACCGATGAACCGGGTCCCCATGACTGAATCCGACGCATCCTGAACCCCGTCCGATGTGGCGCGAGCTTGTTGGTGCGGACTACTCGCGGACTGGACCGGGCATCTGGTCGACTCCTCGACGTCCACGAAGGGTGTAACCCGTTGGACGACAACGGCCTTACTTGGTACGCCGCCGGGGACTCGAACCCCGAACCCGCTGATTAAGAGTCAGCTGCTCTGCCAGTTGAGCTAGCGGCGCGTGCGTGTGCGCTCCCGCACGCCGCGATGAGCCACGATATCAGCGCAGCGCGCCCGTCATCCGGCGCGGCCACTCGGCGACGTCGTACCCGCGGGCTAACGTGGGGCCGACTGCCATCCGTCCGTGATCGGCAGAGGAGTGGATCGAGGGCAGTGAAACCGGGGACGTACGCACTGATGGTTCTGGGCCGAGTGCTGATCCTCGGTCTCATCCTCGTGCTGACCGGATGCACTGGCGAAGGTGGGTTCGCTGGCCAGCAAGACGGCCGGACCAGCGCGGCTCCTCGCCCGGCACTGCTGCAGGTATTGCCGGCCGACGGCCAAGTCGACATCTCACCGGCCAGCGCGATTCTGGTCTCGCTGTCCTACGGCGAACTCGACAGCGTCACCGTCGAGAACGCCGCCGGCCTACCCGTCGCCGGAGCGATGGCCTCGCCGGACGGCTCGCGCTCACCGCTCTGGCAGCCGAGCGAGCCGTTGAGCTACGGCGAGAGCTACACGATCACGGCGCAGGCCACCGGCGAGGACGGCAAGCAGGTGAGTTCCACCTCGACCTTCAGCACGGTGACACCCACCGTGCAGGTCTTTCCCTCGATCGGCCCGCTCGACGGCACCACGGTGGGCGTCGGCATGCCGATCAGGGTCTACTTCGACCAGCCGGTGACCGACAAGGCCGCCGCCGAACGGAACCTGGTCGTGAGTACGTCGACAGAAGTCGTCGGCGGCTGGAACTGGTTCTCCGACACCGAGGTCCACTGGCGCCCGCAGGTCTACTGGCCGGCCAACACCGAGGTACGCCTGGACGCGAACCTGTACGGCGTCAACCTCGGACCCGGTGCCTGGGGTCAACTCGACCGCAGCATCGCCTTCACGATCGGCGCCTCGCATGTCTCGGTGGCTGACGCCGCCACGTACACAATGCAGGTCTACTCGGACGGGGCACTCGTCCAAACCTTCCCGGTCAGCATGGGCAGCCCTGAGT
>JACCQS010000063.1 GCA_013814015.1 Geodermatophilaceae bacterium
GAGATCGTCGAACCCAAGGGCATCACCAGCCGCATCTACCAGCTGACCTGCTCGCCGGTGCACAACGAGGTGCCACACCCCATGGTGCAGACCTTCAAGATCGGCTGGAGCAAGCCCGCCGTCGCGATCACTGCGGCTCTGCGCCGGCTGGCCAGGGTGCCGAGGACCCGAATGCGCTGGCGCAGGCGGGCCGGACCGTTCTTCGGGAACGAACTGGCGGTGCTCACCCTCGACGGCACCCGCGCGCAGCTGCGGTTCGAGAAGGCCGAGACCGGCGAGGACGGTAAGCCCATGCTTCGTACCGTCTACGCCGGTCGTCTCACCTGAGAAGGTTGCCGAACGTTCGCGAATCGGGGTCACGCCGAGATGATGGTTACCGGGTCAATCCCGTTGCTCCGCAAAGAGTTCCTGGACATGAGGTTCAGGAAAGCAGGGCATCGGTGAAGGTCGCCGGATCGAAGGGCGCCAAGTCGTCCGGACCCTCCCCGAGGCCGATCAACTTGACCGGGATACCGAGCTCGCGCTGTACGGCGATAACGATGCCCCCCTTCGCCGTACCGTCCAGTTTGGTCAGCACGATGCCCGAGATGTCGACCACCTCGGTGAAGACGCGTGCCTGTACGACGCCGTTCTGTCCGGTGGTGGCGTCCAGGACGAGCAGGATCTCGGCCACCGGGCCACGCTTTTCCAGTACCCGCTTGACCTTGCCGAGCTCGTCCATCAGGCCGGCCTTGGTGTGCAGCCGTCCGGCGGTGTCAACGACCACCACGTCGACTCCGGCCTCGGCACCCTGCTTGACCGCATCGAAGGCGACCGATGCGGGATCGCTGCCCTCGGGTCCTCGCACGGTTCGTACTCCGACGCGCTCCCCCCACGTGGTCAGCTGCTCGGCGGCGGCCGCCCGGAACGTGTCGGCGGCGCCCAGAAGGACGCTGCGGCCGTCCCCGACCAGCACCCGCGCGATCTTCCCGCAGGTGGTGGTCTTGCCGGCACCGTTGACACCGACGACGAGAAGAACGGCCGGATGCCCAACGACCGATGTCAGCCGCAGCTCGCGGTCGGCGTCGGGTGCAAGCGCGTTGATCAGCTCAACCCTGAGCAACTCCCGCAGCTCGTCGGCGGAGGCAGCGCCGATGACCCGGGTCTGGGTACGCAACCGATCCACGATCTCGGTGGTCGCGGCGACGCCGACATCCGCTCCGAGCAGGGAAGCCTCGAGCTCTTCCCAGTCGTCCTCGGTGAGCCGTTCCCGGGACAGGACCGAGAGCAGTCCTCTGCCCAGCGAGGACTGTGACCGGGCCAGCCTGGACCGCAACCGCAACATTCGCCCGGCCGACGGTTCGGGCATCTCGACGGGGACTGCGACCGTGCTCGGTGCAGGCGCGATGTCGATCGAGTCTCTGTCCGGCCGGACCGGTGGACGGTCGAGTGTGGTCGCGCCCGCGCTTGCCGCAGTAGGACGCGGCGAGACCGGCGGGTCGCCGAGGCGGGTGGTCCGCCGCCCGCGGCTGACCAGAAAGCCGGCCAGTGCACCGACGAGTAGTACGAGCACGACGATTCCGATGATCACGAATTCCACGTACCGAGTCTGTCAAAGCAGCGCAGCCGCGCGCGGGCCCCTGCAGTCGGCCCCGTCGTCGCTGGGTAGCGTCGCCGCGCGTGGAGTGGTTCCAGGCGTTGGCGATCTTCGCCGCCGGTATGGCCGCGGGCACGATCAACACCCTCGTCGGGTCTGGCACCCTGATCACCTTCCCGACCCTCCTGGCCCTCGGATACGCGCCGGTGACCGCGAACATCTCCAACAACATCGGCCTGGTGCCCGGCGGCGTGTCGGGAAGTTTCGGCTACCGAGAAGAGTTGCGGGGGCAGCGCGGCCGAATCCTGCGGTTGGGCCCGATGTCGCTGCTCGGTTCGGTCACCGGTGCGGTGCTGCTTCTCGTACTCCCCGCGAAGGCGTTCGCCACCATCGTTCCGGTTCTGTTGGGAATCTCGCTGGTGCTAGTCGTCATCCAGCCCTGGATGCAGCGCAAGCTGCAGCAGCGTCGAGAGCGGGACGGGATTTCCGAGCCGGGTCGCGGTCACGGCGTGCTCGTGGCGGCCAGCACATATGCCGCTGGGGTGTACGGGGGCTACTTCGGTGCAGCCCAGGGCGTCCTGCTGATCGGATTGCTCGGTATCCTGCTGCCCGAGCCGCTGCAACGACTCAATGCGCTCAAGAATGTGCTCTCGTTGATCGTCAATTCGGTTGCCGCAGTGACCTTCGCACTTCTCGCCTTCGGCCGGATCGACTGGGCTGTGGTCGGGCTGATCGCCGGTGGCTCACTGCTGGGCGGCTTTCTCGGCGCCGGGGTCGGCCGCCGGTTGCCGTCGGTCGTGCTGCGTGGGTTGATCGTGGTGGTCGGACTGGTCGCAATCTGGCGGATCCTGACCTCCTGACCTCCTGGCTGCTGAGCGCGGGCTACTACCGTGATCGGGTGACCATCGGGCTGCGGCTGGCTGCGTTCAACATCGCGCACGGACGAGGCCTGGACCGGAAGGTGAGCCTTGACCGTACGGCGTCGGTGATCCGACGGATGGCCGCGCACGTCGTGTGCCTGCAAGAAGTCGACCGGCACTTCGGGAAGCGCAGCAACGACCTCGACCAAGCACGTGAACTGTCCCGCGCATTAGACATGCAAGTGGTCTTCGGCGCCAGCCTCACCCGCCCGGCCCGAGACGGTCGGTTGCGGGAGTACGGGAACGCGATCCTGTCCCACCTGCCGCTACTCAGCCACGAACTGCATCTGTTGCCCGGCAGCGAAGACAGCGAACCGCGTAGCGCCCAACGGGTACTTCTCGAGCTGGATGGTGGCGCCCTCTGGGTGGTCAACACCCACCTGAGCCACGACAACATCCGACATCGTGCGGCCCAGGCCCGTGCGGTGCGCGAACTGGTCGAGCAGGACATGGGTAGGGCAGTGATCGCCGGTGACTTCAACGCGGACAACGACGCGCCGGAACTAGCCGCCCTGAACGATCTCCGTGATGCGTGGACCGAATCGGGACGGGGCCATGGCCGCACCCATCCGGCGCATCGGCCGAACAAGCGCCTGGATCATGTGCTGTGCTCAGCCGGAGTCGTCGCCTCAG
>JACCQS010000088.1 GCA_013814015.1 Geodermatophilaceae bacterium
AGCCGGTACACCCCGACCGAGCGCGCTCGCCAGGCAGGGTGGGCGACGTCCCCGATGGCGGCGAGCAGGGTCGGGTAGACCATCGCGCTGCCGGCGCCGAGCAAGATGCGGCCAGCGCCCAGACCACAAACGAGGCGCCGAGGGCTACCAGGGCGAGCGCACCGGCTTGCAGGAGCATCACCGGCGGTGATGAGGTGCTTGCGTCCGGTCCGGTCCGAGAGCGCTCCGGTGATCACCTGGCCCAGGCCCCATACCGCGGGATAGAGCGCCGCGAGTACGCCGATCTGCTCGATCGACAGGCCGCCAGCAGCAAATAGCACCGGAAACAGTCCCCAGGCCAATCCGTCGTTGAGGTTGTTCACCATCCCGGCCTGTGCTGCGGCGGACAAGGCAGGTTCCCGGAAACTGGTGTGCGTGAATACCTCGCGACCGGACATCTCCGCGTGCAGGTAGTCGTGTCGCCCGCCCGAGCGGGGGACGTGCGTGGTCGCTTCGAGGCGGGTGTGCTCCCGGGTCTCCCCTACGGCGACGGCGGACAGTCCGGACCGAGGGCGGCGTAGGCGATCCCGAGGTAGAACGGCTCGGGCCGCAACCGTATCGGGCGGCGAGGTAGCCGGTGGCCAGTGCGGTAGCTGAGAGGGCAAGGTATCCGGCGGCCTCGTTGAGGCCCATGGCCAGGCCGCGGCGTTCCGGCCCGGCGAGGTCGATTTTCATGATGACCGTGGTAGACCAGGTCAGGCCCTGATTTATCCCGACCAGCACGTTGGCCGCGATCACCCATCCCCAACTCGGCGCCCAGATCAGCATCAGCGGTACCGGCAGCGCGGCCAGCCACCCCGCGACCAGGGCGGGTTTGCGGCCGTGCCGATCGCACAACGTGCCGGCGAAAAAATTGGTGACGGCCTTGGTGGCGCCGAAGGCGATGATGAAGGTCAGCGCGCTGGTGTACGTGGTGAGCCCGAACTCGCGTTCGGCCAACAGCGGTAGCACCGTTCGTTCGTGCCCGAGCATCCCGCCGACCAGCACCGCACGTTCACCGTGCCCGCACATGACCACGGTCGGTGTCCTCGGCAGGGTGTCTGCGGCCAGCTCGACTGCCCCGAGCTCGATGTGCCGCACGCCTGGAAGGTGCCCGCCGGCGAACTCGGGCAGCTGGCGGATGTCGAGTATCCGCCGATCTGCGGGCTGTTCTGGGTTGAGCAGCTCGGTGCTGGCTGTCGGCTGACTCGCCGCGGTCCAGGCATCGATACCGTCGGCGAGTTCGCCGGCGAGCCGGTCGTAGCCGATCTGTACCGCCTGCCAGACCAACTCTGCCGCGTTCTGATTCGCATTGCGCACGACGACCAACGATGCGTCAGGCTGGACCAGCCAGGTCGCAAACTGCTCGCGCAACGGGATCGACAACGAGGCGGGGAGGTGCGCGGCTGCGTAGTCGGGTGACGGGGCGAACGTCTACCACCGTCGCCCCAATCGAGATCAGGTGCAGGACTTCAGCGACGGTTAATCCCGCAAGGGGGCCAGTTGTCGCGGCGTTCAGCACGGCCGGGCCGCGCCGATTGAGCTCGCCGGGGCGGCGGAAATACGGCGGGTAGCTGCCAAGCGAGCCCAAGCAACGCGGCCACGAAGTCTTCGACGCCGGCGGCCTGGAGCAGGGGGTTTGTGGCCCGCTCACCTCCGATGGTGTCGTCCCGTGCAGCACCAGGCGGCGCGGCGCAGAACGATCCCGCACCATGGGTGGGCCACACCGCGGTCTCGTCGGGAAGCTCGGACAGCCGTTGCAACAACGCGTACTGCGCGCGGGCCAGTTCTTCGGTGCGTTCCGGTTCGAGCAGGTCCGTGCGAGCAGCCGACCCGACGATCAGTGACCACCGGTGAAAACCCCCACCGGGGTCCTACCGTCACGCAGTAAGTACGAGAGGTGCTCGTCGGTATGCCCAGGCGTGCTCACTGCTGTGATGGCCAGGCCGCCGAGGTCGACCTCCTCCCCGTCGCCCAGCGCCCGGTGCGGTAACTCCCGCCGACCCCTCGCCGAGGCCAGCATCACCGCCCCGTCGTCGTGGGCCAGCTGCACTGCGCCGGACAGGAAGTCCGCGTGCAGGTGGGTGTCGGCGGCGAACACGATCCGAAGATTCCGACTGGACACGGCCACCCTCGTCGCACGTAGGTCCCGAGGCTGATCGACCACCAGGGCCCGCCCGTCGCCGAGGTCAACTAGATAGCACGAGTTGCCCAGCCCCTCATCCACCAGCGCGAGCACCTGATCCGATTCGAAGCTCATCGACAACCACCTTGCGGGCGACCCCGACCATCCCATCTCATGGGCTAAGCCCGCCATCGAATCAGCATGCTCAGTGGCCAGGGCCCCAGGAACAGAACGGACGCATCCGCAATTATCCCGCTCATCTCGGGCCCTTCTCCGTCGAGTGAGTCCCGCGGCCTCGGCGGATGAGAATCAATAACTGAAGACGGTGGCTGCCTCGCCGTCGAGCCAGTCGAAGAGCGGAACCGTCCCTGCGAGCTCCGCATGACCGACCAGTGCGCTGTCGTCAAGCTTGCGCGTGTTGAAGCAGATGGGACACACCTGAAGCAGGCCACCCGCCTTCTCGTACCGCTCGGCCAGGTCCGGGAGCGGCGGGCATCCGTCACAGGCGACGCCAGTTGCGCCGTTCGTCAGCGCCAGCCGCACAGCCTCCTTGGTGAGGAACATCCGCACTGGCTGCCCGCGCTCGGCCGCAGCGACGGCCACGAGGAAGGCGACGGCTACCCGTTCTGAGTCTTCGAGGCCGGTCGCCAGGTTCACTATCACTTTGTCACTCATTATGTCTCCTCCGGGATGACTAGAGCGGGCGATGCCCGCGACGTTCAAGTAATCATTTGAACATGCCGCCACGTTGACTCACGAAAAGTGCGCGCGTGGCTGAGTCGTTGACTCGTCTAAGAATGCGCGCATGGGTGCCGCCGTTGGCACCTGCACTTCACCCCGACCTCCAGCTCGTGGCTGAACCTGATCGAACGCTGGTTCAAAGAACTCACCGACAAGCGGCTACGCCGAGGCCGGTTCACCAGCGTCGCAGAACTCACTGAGGCAATGTCCACCTGGGGCCGAACACTGGAACACCGACCCGAAACCGTTCATCTGGAAAGCCACCGCCCAAGACATCCTCGCCAAGGTCCAACGCGGGCGCGACACACTCCTCCAGATCAAATCAACGACGGACCACGAGCTGGCTCGGGTAAGGGCAGCCATGGGG
>JACCQS010000096.1 GCA_013814015.1 Geodermatophilaceae bacterium
ACACCCCCACGCCGAAAAGTCCTCCGACCAGCACTTCGGGCTAAGAAATCTTCTGATAGCCCTCTAACAGAGCGAACAATCCACCCCCCGAGAACAGCACGATCGAGACGATGAAGGCGTAGATGTAGCGCTCGCGCCCATACCCGAAGGGGTGCTCCGCCGTGGCTTGACGAGCCGCCCGCTTGCCGCCGACCAGCAGCAGGCCCTGATTCCCCGAGTCCGCCACCGAGTGGACCGATTCGGCGAGCATGGACGAGGAACCGGTCAGTAAGAACGCAACGAACTTCGAGATCGCGATCCCTATGTTGGCCACCAGGGCCGCGATGATCGCTTTGGTCCCGCCACCGGTACTCATCTGCTGGCCGCCGTATGCCCGTACGTGCTCATCTGCTCGCCTTCATGTCGTCCGCTAGGTAACTTCCACGCCCACAGACCCACCACCCTGGCGAGTTCGCGCTGCTCATCTGCTGGCCTCGATGTCGCCGGCGAGGGAAACATATGCGGCAGCGAAATCGACCATGCCGATGAGTTCGGCCATCTCGCGGATCGGTTGCTCCGCGGCCTGCTGACTCATGGGTTGCAGGACACTGGTCACGACGTGAGTGGCATCGGCCAGCGCCCGCAGATCGCGCATCCCCGTGGCGGCATCACCGGCAGAGCTGTCGGTGAAGCAGATCATCCGCAACTCCCGGTGACCTCGTTCGGTGCGATCCCGGAAGAAGTCGTCGTCGGCCACCGCCCGTAACGGCCCGGCAAGGACCCGGCGGGCCGGAACCGCCTGCTCCGGCAACCGGAAGTGCGCGGCGGGCAGCCCGGCCAGGACTGCCAACTGGTCCACTGCGCGGCTGGCCGCCACGCCGGCGACGGCGCCTTGGGAGACGAGCATCGGAAGTGAATCGAGCAGTTCGAGGGCCAGCGTCTTGGCCGGATTGGCGAAGGACTCCTGATTCGGGCCGCAGCGCAACGCCGACTCATCGAGTAGGTCGGCCACCGTCTCTGGCTCCCAGATCGCGTTCGGCAGAATTCCGGTCACCCCGGCGACCAGCAGCGCGGGAGTCATCAGCGACCAGAGCGAGGCCTGCTGCTCGCGGCTGCTGGGCAGCGCAACGTACGGTGCTCGGGCCTGCGCGCACCGAGCATGCAAAGGTGCATCCGCCGCGCCGACTCCGGCCAGCGCGCAACCGCGGCGAGCCGCGTCGTCGGCGGCGGTCAGGGCGTAGGCCCCAGCACCGGTTCGGCTCAGCACCAGCACGAGGTCGGCAGCGGTCACCCACACCGGAATCTCCGGACCTGGTACCGGGACCACCCAGACCGGACAATCTGCGCCGGCCAACGCTCGAAGGGCTGAGCCGACGATCGCGCCCTCACGCCGGCCCACGACCACGAGCGCTCGGGGACGGCCGACATCGGTGAGCGAGGCGACGTCTGCCTCCTCGACCAGCCGAGCGGTCTCGCGGACCTGGGCGCCGGCGCTGGCGACAGCGCGCAGCAGCCGCCGCCGGTCACGCTCGACCAGGCGCTCGGGGTCGTCGAACAGCTCGTCGACGGAGCCAGGTACGGACATCAGCGATCAGCCGGCACGATGCCGGGCCTCGTCGAGCAACAACACCGGGATGCCGTCCCGGATCGGAAAGGCCCGGTCGCATTGAGTGCAGAGCAACTCCGAACCCGCCGGGTCGAGTTCAAGGGGAGCGTGATGCTCCGCGGGACAGGCCAGAATTGCCAGCAGCTCAGGGTCGATGGCGGCTGACGGCTGACCGTCAGACGATCGGGTCACGGACGACCTCCAGTACCTCGTCGCGAAGGTGCTCCATCCTTGCTCGCTCCCGACCTTCGACGTTGAGTCGTAGCAGGGGTTCGGTGTTGGAGGCCCGCAGGTTGAACCAACTGTGATCGGGAAAGGAGACGGTGAGACCGTCGAGTCGATCGATGTCTGCTTCCGGCCGGTCGGCGAAGATCTTCTCCACCGCAGCAGCGCTGGCGACTGGATCGTCCACAGTGGAATTGATCTCGCCGGAACCGGAGTAGCGCTCGTATGCGCGGGCGAGTTCGGAGAGCGGACGGTCCTGTTCACCGACAGCGGCAAGGACATGCATGGCCGCGAGCATCCCGGTGTCGGCCCGCCAGAAGTCGCGGAAGTAGTAGTGCGCAGAGTGCTCGCCGCCGAAGACGGCGTTGGTACGGGCCATCTCGGCCTTGATGTAGGAGTGTCCGACACGCGTACGTACCGGTCGGCCGCCGTGCTCGGCAACGATTTCCGGGACTGCGCGCGAGGTGATCAGATTGTGGATGATCACCTCACCGGGGTGCTTGGCGAGTTCGCGGACAGCCACGAGTGCGGTCACCGCCGAGGGTGAGACCGGCTCTCCACGCTCGTCGATCACGAAGCAGCGGTCGGCGTCCCCGTCGAAGGCCAGACCCAGGTGTGCGCCGGTTTCGCGGACCTTTGCCTGCAGGTCCACAAGGTTCGCCGGGTCCAGCGGGTTTGCTTCGTGATTGGGGAAGCTCCCGTCCAGTTCGAAGTACAGCGGGACGATCGTCAGCGGGAGGTCGGCCAGTACCGCGGGCACGGTGTGCCCGGCCATCCCGTTGCCCGCGTCGATGACGACATTCAGCCCCCGGATTCCACGCAGGTCGACCAGATTCCGCAGGAAAGCCGCGTACTGAGCCAGCATGTCCTGGGTATGCGCCCTGCCCAGCCGGGGAGCCGGCTGCCGAGGACCCGCCTCGGCCTGGCGCCGGATCTCGAGCAGGCCGGTGTCCGCTCCGATCGGCGCAGCCCCGCCCCGGCAGAGCTTGATGCCGTTGTATTGCACAGGGTTGTGGCTGGCGGTGAACATGGCCCCGGGCAGGTCGAGGGAGCCTGAGGCGAAATACAGCATGTCGGTCGAGGCCAGGCCGGCCTCGACGACGTCGACGCCCTGGGACAGAACCCCCTCGGCGAAGGCGCGGGACAGCGGGACCGAACTCTCTCGCATGTCGTGAGCGGTGACGACGGCCGGCCCGGCAACATGGTGGGCGAAAGCCGCACCCAGGTCACGAGCAATCTGCTCGTCGAAGTCGTCGGGAACCACTCCGCGAATGTCGTAGGCCTTTACGATTCTCGACAGATCCCGCGTCTTCATAACGGTCGGGAGCCTATCCGGGCGGGTTTTCGGGCGTTGTCAGGGCAGCACCGTTGTCAGCGGTGTTGTCAGGGCAGCACAGGTACGGCACGGAGATGGCCACGCCGCCCACTGCCAGGTGGCGGCGGTCCAGGCGGCGTCTGAGTGGGCCTGGCGGCCTCCCGTACCGCATCGGCCAGGGCGAGCAGATCGTCGGTACTGGGCAGGATGGCGTTCGGATCGACTTCGTGCCGGACCACCTCCCAGCCACGGGGAGCGGTCAGCCGATAGCCGTGGGTTTCGCACAAGTCGTAGCTGTGCGGTTCGGAGAAGGAGGCCAACGGTCCGACGACGGCGGTGGACTCGGCGTAGACGTAGGTCAGCGTCGCTACCGCCGCCTTGGCGCATCCGCTGCGCGAGCACCGCCGTGCCTGCTGCCTCACGAGTGGGGACGCTATCCGCAGGCAGCGGTTTATCGGGGAAGGCGCACCGGTGCGGGATAACCGCTGCGGGACCCTCGACCGCCGTAGGCTCGGCCCCGTGAGCCGAGAGCGAGTGAGCATCGCAGCGAGGGACGAGCATCGCCGAGAGGAAGGGAGCATCGACCGAGCGCCAGCGAGGGAGGAGCGGACCGCCCGGTGCGCGCAGCGCACGAGGCGGAGTGATCGAGCGGAGCGAGCGGTGCGCGGAGCGCACGAGGCGGGACAGTCGAGCCGAGAGCGAGAACAGTGAGCCGCAGCCGTCCTGACCGCAGCCGTTCGCGCGACCGCCGGGGGCGTGGGCTGCGCGGCCGGTTGGTCCCGCAGACCGTGCCGCTGGCGCGGTCACGGGCTGCTCAGTTCGATGATCTCGTACTGGACACCGTCGAGGATCTCGAGCTTCGCTGGCAACGAGAGCTCGACGGCGTGGAGTTCGCCGTGGAGGACGTGCCTTACCTGACGACAGCCAGCCCGGACGAACTCATTCACGGCAGCGACGTCCTCGAGGACGGCAACGTCCCGCTGGCCCGCCTGCTTCCGGCGCGCCTGTCCGAGTCAGGCCACCGGCTGCCCGCCCGGATCGTGCTCTACCGCCGCCCGCTGGAGATTCGGGCACGGGACCGCAGCGACCTGGCCGATCTCGTCCACGAGGTGGTCGTCGACCAGGTGGCCGTCCTGCTCGGTCGTGACCCGGAGGACATCGATCCCGAGCACTGAGGGAACCCCAGGTGTACGTGCGCCGCGCCAGCTATCCGGCCGACGGGGTCACGGTGTACGACGATCGCAGCTCGTGTGCGCACTTCGGCGGGTTGGGGACAGACCCCGCCTTTCGACCCGCAGCCGTGCGACGATCCAGACACCGCCGCACAGGGACGCCAGCGCTATGCCGAGGAGCAGGCGGCCGAGAGCAGGTGGCCGAGGGACCCGAGTCAGATGGCCCGCTTTCGCAGCTTGCGTCGCTCCCGCTCGGACAGCCCGCCCCAGATCCCGAAGCGTTCGTCGTGTGCCAAGGCGTACTCGAGGCATTCGGCACGCACCTCGCACCCGGTGCAGATCTTCTTCGCCTCCCGTGTGGAACCACCCTTCTCCGGAAAGAAGGCCTCCGGATCGGTCTGTGCGCACAGCGCGCGCTCCTGCCAGTCCCGCTCTGCCTCCTGACCCCAGGGATCGGTGGCGTACACATCGACACCGAAGGGATCGCTGACCGCCCGATCACTGGGCAACCAGTCTTTCCCGAATCCGTCCGCGGCGGTGCCCGCACCAAGAACCTCCGAGACGGCTGACCTCCGTCCGTCCCCAGGCCACCGCTGGGGTGAGCTTCTTCCGTCAACTATCGGTAGTACCTGTGCCTGCGCCATTTCTGCCGCCTTACTGTCTCGACCCGGCAGATAGCTGCCTGACTGGAAGCTACTCACGCCAGTGAAATTACACGCGTGTCGTTACCCTCCCGTCAAGACCCCATCTGCTAATTGCGCGAGAAGACAGGTAAGGATGATCAGGTGCGCGTGGTAGTCCTGGCTGGTGGCGTTGGTGGCGCCCGATTCCTGCTGGGCGTGCGCGCCCTGCTTGACGACGAGGCAGCGCGATCCACGTCAGGCGGGCAACCCCAGATCCAGGTCATCGTGAACACCGGGGATGACCTGACGGTGCACGGCCTGCGGGTCTGCCCGGATCTGGACACCGTCATGTACACCTTGGGCGATGGGATCGACACCGACCGCGGTTGGGGCCGCCGGTCGGAGAGTTGGCAGGCCAAGGAGGAACTCGCCGCGTACGGCGCAGAGCCTTTCTGGTTCGGCCTGGGTGACCGGGATATCGCCACCCATCTGATCCGCACGCGGATGCTGGATGCCGGTTATCCGCTGTCCGAGGTGACCGCCGCGCTGTGTGAACGCTGGCACCTCGACGGCTCGGCAACCCAGGTGCAGCTGCTGCCGATGAGCGACCAGCGGGTCGAAACCCATGTCGTGTGCGAGATCGAGGGTGCGCGTCGGGTGGTGCACTTCCAGGAATGGTGGATAGCCCATCACGCCCAGCCGCCGGTCGAGGAGTTCGTCTTCGTCGGTCTGGACGACTCACTACCCGGGCCGGGCATCGTAGAAGCGCTGTCCGCAGCCGATGCGGTGCTGCTGGCTCCGAGCAACCCGGTGGTGAGCATCGGGCCGATCCTGGCAGTGCCAGGCGTACGCGCCGCTCTGCGTGAGAGCTCAGCGCGGGTCGTCGGCCTCTCGCCGATCGTCGACGGAGCGGTTGTGCGCGGCATGGCTGACAAATGCCTGCCTGCTGTCGGCGTGCCGGTCACCGCGCAGGGGGTCGGCCGGCACTACGGACCGCGTAAATCCGACGGGATCCTCGATGGCTGGCTGGTGCACGAGTCCGACACCGCGGACGTGCCTGGCGTCGAGGTGAGGATGGTTCCGTTGCTCATGCGCAGTCCGGAGGCCACGATCGCGATGGCCCAGGCCGCTCTCGATCTCTGCCGTGGCTGACCCGAATCCCGGTGCGCTGCAAATCCTGCCGATCGCCGGCCTGCCGGAGTTACGACCGGGGGACGACCTCGCCCAAATGCTGTGCGAGGCAGCGCCTTGGCTGCGCGACGGGGACATCCTGGTCGTCACCTCCAAGGCGGTGTCCAAGGTGGAGGGTCGACTCGTCCACGCCCCTTCCGACGCCGTCGGCAGGGAGCGCGCCCGCCAGCGGGCGATCACCGCCGAGACAGCGCGAATCGTGGCCGAGCGAGGAGCCACCCGGATCGTGGTGACCCACCATGGCTGGGTAATGGCCGCCGCCGGAGTGGACGCCTCGAACGTTGCCCGGGGCGAACTCGCCCTGCTCCCGCGCGATCCCGATGCCTCGGCGCGCGCGCTGCGCCAGGCGATCCGGAATCGGACTGGAGCCTGGATCCCCGTCGTCATCAGTGACACCTTCGGGCGGACCTGGCGCCGAGGGGTGACGGACAACGCCATCGGTGTGGCTGGGATGGCCGCCGTCGCCGATCTGAGAGGTCTCCCCGATACCAGCGGAGTGCCCTTGGAGGTCACCGAGATCGCGGTGGCCGACGAGATCGCCGCTGCAGCGGATCTGGTCAAGGGCAAGCTCTCGGGAGTACCGGCCGCGGTCATCCGTGGGCTGCAGCCCTCCGTTGATGACGGCCAAGGCTCGGCGTCACTGCGCCGTCCGATCGGTGAAGACATGTTCGCCCTGGGCACCCGCGATGTCGTACGCACCCGCCGATCTCCGAGCGGCTTCGACCGGCGACCCGTCTCGATACCGGTGCTACGAGGGGCCATCGAGGCGGCGCTGATGTCGCTCCACCTCGGCCAGGGCCTGGAACTCGTTCCCGATCTCATCCCGTACGACAGCGGTCGGCAGGCTACTTCCCAGGTGGCTACAACGCGGGCCGGACGGTTGCTTGCGCAGGCGGGCGCCGTCATCGTTCCGGTTGTCCCCGGCCGGGCCGACGAGCATGGGTTCACCGTGCTCGGCATGGCCATCGGAGCTCTGCTGATCCAACTGCACGCCGAGGGGCTGGCCGCCGGCTGGCTGTCGCCGACCGACCTGGACCCTGCCGATGCCAACACCGGCGACCAGGTCCGCACGGAGCTCGATCTCCTGCGGCTCACCGATCGGGTTCCCCGCATCCGCGCCGAGGGGCTCAGGGCGCACGGCCTGGTAGTGGTCGGTCACCCCGAGGTTCAGATCGAGCGGTAGCTGCGGACCGGCGCTCGCGGGCCCCGCCGCGGGGGACGCGGCGCACCGCACTCGATCAGCCGTACGACACGTTGCCGGTGCGGGCGAAACGGTTCCAGCAGCTCGAGCATCCGTTCGTCGTCGATGCGTTCCCCGATCAGCGCCCACCCGACCAGAGAGGGGACGTGGTAGTCCCCGACCGAGACCGCGTCCGGGTCCCCGGTCGCCCGTTGCATCGTCTCGGCCGCAGTCCAGATCCCGATCCCGGGCACCACCTGCAGCCGCTTCGCCGCATCCGCCGCAGACATCTCCAGACCCGCCTCCAACCGGTGAGCCACCGTGGCCGCCGCCCGCAGGGTTCTTCGCCGCTGTCCGTCCAGCCCGATTCGGTGCCATTGCCAGTCGGTCAGTTCGAGCAGCGCCTCCGGGGTCGGAACGACGCGCATTCGCTCGGCGACGGGCCCGGGCGCGGGGGCACCGGCGGTGAGCAGAAGCAAGCGCCAGGCCAGATGGGCCTCGACGCTGGTCACCTTCTGTTCGATGATCGCCGCGACCAGGGTGTCCCAGATCCGGTTCGTCCGAGGCAGGCGCAGCCCCGGGAACCGCAAGTCCAAGCGCGCCACGATCGGGTCGGTGGGGACAAAGTCCGACCGGTCGTCCTCGGCCCCGAGCCAGCCGGGAACGGTGCCCACGACCCACTCTGCGCCACGCCCCCAGGCAGCATGATGCACGCCGTCCCGGTCGACTCGTACCGCAACGGTGGCCGGCCCCTCCGGGGTCGTCGTGGTACGCCACCACACGCCGTCGGCATCCCGTCGAAACGATGGATCTGCACCGCCGTGCCGCAGCGGTCCGAGGGTGCGAGCAACGTCGACCGGCCAGCCGGGCTGCCAGGTCGCTTCGTACACCGTCCCACCTTCCTGGTGATCGCACCGGACTGCCAAGCGCGGGCGGCCGGCATGGTGGGCTACTTCGGAGGCATCCGCAGGGCTGCGTCCATCCGTACCGTCTCGCCGTTGAGATAGGGATGCTCGAGCAGGAAGACGGCGAGACTCGCATAGTCCGCGGGAGTGCCGAGGCGCTTGGGAAAGGGCACCCCGGCGGCCAGTTTGGCCCGGGTGTCTTCGGGCAGTCCGGCCAGCATCGGGGTGTCGATGATGCCGGGTGCGACCGTGTTGACCCGTACGCCGATGCTCGACAGGTCTCGAGCGGCCGGCAGTGTCATTCCGGCGACTCCGGCTTTGGAGGCGGCGTAGGCGATCTGCCCGTCGAAGGCGGCTATCGAGGCGGTGTTGACGATCGCGCCGCGCTCGCCCTGTTCGTCGGGCTGGTTGCCGGCCATCGCCACCGCCGCGAGTCGCAGCACGTTGAACGTGCCGATCAGGTTGATCCCGATCACCTTGCTGAACAGCTCGAGATCGTGCGGAGTGCCGTCCCGAGTCAGGACTCGTGAGGCCCAGCCCACACCGGCACAGTTCACCGCCACGCGAAGCTCGCGGCCCTTGCCGACGGCCTCGGCCAGCGCGGCTTGGACCTGCTCTCCGTCGGTGACGTCGGTCGCGACGTACGAGGTGCCTCCGCCGAGTTCGGCGACCAGCGCGGCCGCCTTGTCGACTTGAAGATCGAGGATTGTCACCGCGGCACCCTTGGCGCTCAACGCGCGAGTGGTTGCCTCCCCCAGTCCCGACGCCCCCCCGGTGACCACAGCCGCTACGTCAGCCCATTGCATGTGTGCTCCTTTGACGGAAATGCCTCGAGGTCCCGGACTGTATCCAGCCGGCCGCCGCACTCAGAGCAGGGCGCTGTGGCCATCGTTGCGGGCTCGTTCGACCAACACCTTGACTTCTTGGGCTCGCTCACGCGGACAGATGAGCAGCACATCCTCGGTGTCCACGACCGCCAGCCCGGTGACTCCGAGCAAGGCGACCGTACGGCCGGATCCGGTGACGACCACGCAATCGGCGGAGTCCTCGGACACCAGCGAGCCGGCGCCCAGTTGGGTGTGTCCGTTCGCGTCGGCGCCCACGACGGTGCCCAATGTGTGCCAGTCGCCGATGTCGGCCCAGCCGAAATCGGCGGGCACCGTCGCGACCATCCCTCGCGCGGCGGCCGGCTGCATCAGCCCGTGGTCGATGCTGATCTTCTGCAGCACTGACCAGTCCCGCTCCAGGTCCGCGGTCGCGGTGCTGGTCCAGCGGGAGGCCAGCGCCGTGACGCCCGCGTGCAGGTCCGGCAGTTCGATGGCCAACTGTTGCAGGAATGCGTCCACCCGCCAGCAGAACATCCCGGCGTTCCAGAGGTAGTCCCCCGAGGCGAGGTAGGCCGCGGCGGTCGTTGCGTCGGGTTTCTCCTGGAACTCGACGACCGCACGAGCCGCTCCGATATGCAACGACGCGCCCAGCTGCAGATAGCCGTATCCGGTTTCTGGGCTGTGCGGAGCAACCCCGATGGTGACGAGCAGACCGGTCTGGGCCACCTCGACGGCCGTTGTCAATGCTGCGTGAAAGGCATTGAGGTCGCCGACCAATTGGTCCGCGTGACAGGAGATCATCACCGCTTGTGGATCCCGTTCGGAGATCAGGGCGGCTGCCAGAGCGATCGCCGGCCCGGATTCCCGGGGGACCGGCTCGGCCACCAGATTCGCCGCCGGCAACCCCGGAAGCTGACTGGCGACAGCTGCGACGTGCAGAGCACCAGTGACGACCAGGATGCGATCGATATCGACCAACGGAGAGAACCGGTCGACCGTGGACTGCAGCAGGCTGCGATCCCCCTGGCCGGACAGCGCTTGCAGGAACTTCGGTGCCCCAGCACGCGACAGTGGCCACAGCCGAAGTCCGCTGCCACCGGCTGGGATCACGCCGTACACGGGCTGAACCGACCGAGGTGACTGCTCCACCGGGTCAGCCTAGGGATGGGCGAAGGATGACTTCCCGTAGGGGAATGCGCCACGAGCGGAGTTCGGGCAACCCGGCCTCCTGCCAGCGCCGAAGCCCCAGCACCGAGTACGCCGGCCGAATCGCGGGACGCCGCGGGGCCTGATCGGTGCGGATCGCTCGAACCAGGCAAGGATCGGCTCCCAGTTCGGCGCCGATCGCGCTTGCCACGTCGTACCGACTGGCCTGTCCACCGTTGGCGCAGTGGTAGATCCCGGAGTCAGGTCGGCGGCTGCAAAGGGCCAACAGCCCGGCAACCAGATCCGTCGTCGCCGTGGGCCGGCTCACTTGGTCGGTGACCGCCTCGATGGGATCTCCGGCCAGCAGCCGATCACGGAAGAGGGTCACGTAGTTGGGCTTGTCCGCGTCGAACACCCAGGAGGTCCGTACGACGTAGCTGTCCGGTCGCGCGGACAGAACTGCGTTCTCGCCGTCGCGCTTGGTCGTTCCGTACACCGACAACGGCGCGGTCGGCGCGTCCTCGTCGTACGGTGCCGTTGGGCCACTGTTCCCGCCGAAGACGTAGTCGGTGGACAGGTGCACCATGAGGTCGGCATCGCTGAGGCCTTCGGCCAGCCAACCCGGTGCCTGGCCGTTGACGGATACGGCCGTCCGCGAATCCTTTTCAGCGCCATCGACGTCGGCAACGGCCGCAGTGTTGATGCAGATGAGAGGATCGGTCGACTCGTCCCGGATCGCGGCCAGAGTAGCCAGCACACGATCCCGATCGGTCAGGTCGGCATCCTGCCGGGTCCAGGTCCGGACGGGCTGCCCCTCGAGAGCAGCGATCAGAACCCGACCGACCCGGCCCGCCGCACCAACGATCAGCCAACGAGTCCTACCCACGGGGTGGCATCCTGCCCTAGCGGGCTTGGTTGTGACCGCCCTCGCCCTGGAAGCCGGGTCGCAAAGATCGACGCAGGTACTCTCGGGCGGGTGACCGACGGCTACGAGGGTGGACGTCGACTGCCGCCTCATCTCGACCCTCGCTCCGGCCGTGGAACGTCGAGTTCAGGCTCCGGCGATGCCGGCCGGCCGCATTCGCCACGCTCGCCTGACGGCGGGCAGGGAACGAGCAAGAAGCGCCGCGGTGGGCTATTTCTGGGTGCTCGGCTGGTGGCCGGTCTGTTGTCGCTAACCCTGCTGGGAGCAAGCGGCTGGGGCTGGTACCTGACCCAGGTTGCCGAGCAGAACCTCTCCCGTCAGGACGTCATTCCCACCGACGGCAACGACAACGCCGGCGGCGGTGATCCCGATGCGATGAACATCCTCATCGTCGGCAACGACAACCGGACCAATCTCAGCCCTGAACAGCTCACCGAGCTCGGGGTCAGCTTGGAGCCCGGGATGAACACCGACACCATGATCCTGCTGCACGTGCCGGCCGACGGCAGTCGAGCATCCTTCGTGTCCTTCCCGCGGGACTCCTACGTCGAGGTGCCCGGTTATGGGATGCACAAGCTCAATGCGGCCTTCGCTTTCGGCTTCAGCCAGGACGCGCCCGAGGGCAGCACTGACGAGGAGCGCGCCGCCTTCGGCGCGCGGAAGTTGATCCAGACCATCAGTTCGATCAGCGGCGTGAGCGTCGACCACTACGTCTCGATCGACCTGTTCGGTTTCGTTCTGCTCACCGACATCGTCGGCGGCGTACCGGTCAACCTGTGCCAGGCCCAACAGGAGCCCAAGTCCGGGATCAACCTGCCCGCCGGAGCGCAGGAGATCAGTGGTGCGCAGGCGCTGGCCTTCGTACGGCAACGCGACGGTTTGCCGCAGGGTGACCTGGACCGCATCGTGCGCCAACAGGTTTTCATCGGCGCGATGGTGAGCAAGCTCCTCTCCCAAGAGGTGTTCTTCGACCTCGGCCTGCAGCGCAGGTTGGTCGAGGCCGCTTCCCAGGCTCTCACTGTCGATTCCGAACTCGACCTGTTCGGGTTGGCCGAGCAGATGCAGGCCGTGACTGCCGGCACCGTCAACTTCCAGACCTTGCCCAACCTCGGCGTCGGCACTGAGGACGGCCTGTCCATCGTCGTACCCGAGGACCGTGAGGTCCTGTACGACTTCTTCGCGAATCTGACCGCCCAAGACCCCGCAGCTGAGCCCCCTCCCGCGGAGAACGTCGATCCCGGCGAGGTCAGTGTCGCCGTCTTCAATGGTTCGGTGACCGGTGGCATCGCGGCGCAGACCCAGACCGAGCTCGAAGCCGCGGGCTTCGTGGTGACCTCCACCGGGAACGCCGACTCCAGCGACTACACGCAGACCGAGATCCGGTACGCCGAGGGCCAGGAGAGCCAGGCGGCAACCCTTGCCGCAGCGATCCCTGGTGCCGTGGTCCGGGCAGATTCGACGCTCGGAGGAGCTGAGCTGCAACTGGTGCTGGGCTCGGACTTCAACGGCGTCGGACAGGCGATCGACGCCGCCCCGGCATCGGATCCCGGCGAGCAGGATCTCCCTCGCACGGCCGCGGACACCGGGTGCATCAACTGAGCCGAGAAGGCGTGAGCGAAGTGGACGCGTCATGATCGCCTCGGACTTGTTCGCCGGCGCACTGACCCGGGATCCGGGCGGCCCACTACTCACCTACTACGACGATGCCACCGGTGAGCGGACCGAGCTGTCGGCGACGACCCTGGACAACTGGGTGGCCAAGACCGCAAATCTGCTGACCGACGGACTCGGCCTGGACGGTGGTTCGAGCATCGCGGTGGTGTTGCCGCCGCACTGGCAGACAGCCGGAATCCTGTTGGGCGCCTGGGCTGCCGGGCATCGGGTGGTCGACTATCCCGACGTGGACGCCCCGGACGAGCCCGATGCCGTGTTCTGCACCGAGGCCGATCTTGTCGCCTACGCCGACCGCCGCTGCGACGTCGTGGGGTTGACCCTCGACCCGTGGGGTCGCGGACTTTCCGACCAGTGGCGGCGCATAACCGACTACGCACAGGAGATCGGCCTGTACGGCGATCAGTTCCGAGCGGCCGCACCTGTGGACCCGGCCACGCCGGCTCTGCTCGCCGGCAGCCTCGAACTCAGCCACGAGGGGCTAGCCGGTGCCGCGGTGGCGCTGGCCGACCGGCTGGGGATGAACACCGGCGACCGGATCATGGTCAGCCGGGACCTCGCCGCCGAAGCGGGGCCGGTGCCCTGGCTGTTGGCGCCGCTGGCCGCAGGCTGCAGCATCGTCCTGGTTACGGATCCCAACTCCGAGCGGTTGGCGGCCCGGGCCGAGTCCGAGCGAGTCACAGCTACTCTCGGGATCGAGCTCGCCGGTGTCCCCGTCCTGGGGGATAGCCGGTTCTAGGCGAAATGAGGTGTCGATGGACAAGGTCATGACCTCAGCTGCCGAGGCGGTCGCTGACATCCCGTCCGGGTCGAGCCTGGCCGTAGGCGGTTTCGGCCTGTGTGGCGTGCCGATCTGGTTGATCAACGCCCTCTACGAGCAAGGTGCCACCGATCTCGAGACTTTCTCCAACAACTGCGGAGTCGATGGCTGGGGGCTGGGGAAACTGCTTGCGGCGCATCGCATTCGGCGTACGGTCAGCTCCTACGTCGGGGAGAACAAGGAGTTCGCACGGCAGTTCCTCTCCGGTGAGCTGGAAGTGGAACTCACGCCGCAGGGAACTCTGGCCGAACGGCTGCGGGCCGGGGGCTGTGGCATCCCCGCGTTCTTCACGCCCAGCGGGGTCGGCACGCAGATCGCCGACGGTGGCGTACCGATGCGGTATCACTCCGACGGAACCGTCGCGCTGGCCAGCCCGCCTCGCGAGGTACGCGAGTTCGACGGGCAGATGTACACGATGGAGCGGGCTCTGATCGCTGACTACGGCCTGGTTCGTGCCTGGAAGGGCGACCGGCACGGGAATCTCGTCTACCGCGAGTCGGCCGGCAACTTCAACAACCTGTGCGCCATGTCCGGTCGAGTCACGATCGCGGAGGTCGAAGAGCTCGTCGAGGCCGGAGAGATCAAGCCGGAGAGTGTGCACACTCCAGGTGTCTTCGTGCAACGGGTGGTCCAGGTCAGCGCTCAGGACAAGCCGATCGAACGGCGGACCGTTCGCCCCCGGCCCGGGGCGGCCGGCCTGCTCAGCGCTGTGGATTCGGCCGCGGAGGGAGCAGCCTGATGGCGCTGACCCGCACTGAACTCGCCGCCCGGGTGGCTGCCGATCTCGAGGACGGGCAGTACGTCAACCTCGGGATCGGGATGCCGACCCTGGTACCCAACTACATCCCCGACGGTGTGCATGTCGTGCTGCAGAGCGAGAACGGCATCCTCGGCGTCGGGCCGTACCCGTTCGAGGGCGAGGAGGATCCCGACCTGATCAACGCCGGAAAGGAGACCGTCACCCTGTTGCCGGGTGCTGCGTTCTTCGACTCCGCGCTGAGCTTCGGAATGATCCGCGGTGGGCACATCGACGTTGCGATCCTCGGCGCCATGCAGGTCAGCGGCGCCGGGGATCTGTCCAACTGGATGATCCCAGGAAAGATGGTCAAGGGCATGGGCGGTGCCATGGATCTGGTCCACGGCGCTCGCAGGGTCATCGTGATGATGGAACATGTTGCGCGGGACGGGTCGCCGAAGATTCTCGACCAGTGCGACCTCCCCTTCACCGGACGGGCCTGCGTCGACCGGATCATCACCGATCTGGCTGTCCTGGACGTCACCGACGGCGGACTGGTACTGCGTGAGGTCGCACCAGGGGTAACCACCGAGGACGTCGTCGCCGCGACCGGTGCCGACCTGATCGTCGAGGCACCACCAGCGGTGATGGTCATTCCCGCCGCCGCCGGCTGAGCCACGAGCACGCGTGGCCAAGCGATGGCCGTGCCGGCCGTACTCGATCCCCGTCCCGACTGATGCGGACCATCTGGCGGTTCTGACGGAAACCGCCAAATAGCGGCCCGGCCCAGCCTGGTGGTTATGACGGAAACCGCCAGGCTGTGGACAGCGTCAGCGGAGGTGGTGCGGATCGGGGCAGCATTCCGCGATGCGCGAGTTCGATACGAGCCGAAGATCAGCAGGGCCCGAGCGCCTTCGTCAGCAGATCTTCCGTGGCTCGGACGCCGTCGCAGAAGGTTTGATAGGCGCCAGTCGCCTCCGCAGGGAGTACACGAGAGTCCTGCATGACATCTATGTTCCAGCTGGCAGCAAGATCGACCATGGTGTACGGACCCTGGCCGCAATGCTCCGGATGTCGGAGGCTGCAGTCCTGACCGCGCACTCTGCTGCCTGGTGGTACGGCGTCGCGTCTGCCGAGCCTAACCGCTCCGGTCATGCTGATTCTGCCCCGCAAGCTTTCGCTCACTCCGATCCACTGCAACAGGCCGTCGATCAGCGCAGACCTGCGGCCTTGGCCCGGCTGGGCTGGAAGGTGCTCCACATGACCTCGAGCGATCTGCACGATCCCCATCGCACGCTGATGGAACTCCGGGGACTACTGGCTGCCTGAGCTTGGCGGTTTGACGGAACCGCCAGGACGGGGGAACGGCTGCCCTAGCGAAGCAGGTTGCGGGCCATGACCACCCGCTGGATCTGGTTGGTGCCCTCGTAGATCTGGGTGATCTTGGCATCGCGCATCATCCGCTCCACCGGGAAGTCCTTGGTGTATCCGGCCCCGCCGAACAGTTGCACGGCATCGGTGGTCACCTTCATCGCCACGTCGGAGGCGAAGCACTTGCTGGCCGCTGCCAGGATGCCGACATCCCCGCCGCTCTCCGCGGTCGCTGCGGCGACGTAGACCAGGTGCCGAGCCGCTTCGATCTGCATTGCCATGTCCGCGAGCATGAACTGCACGCCCTGGAACTCCCCGATCGTCTTACCGAACTGCTTACGTTCCTTGACATAACCGATCGCCGCATCGAGTGCGCCCTGCGCGATGCCGACCGCCTGAGCGCCGACCGTCGGCCTGGTCTGGTCCAGGGTCTTCAGCGCGGTCTTGAAGCCGGTCCCGGGCTCACCGATGATCCGGTCGGCCGGAATGGTGCAGTCGGCGAAGTGGATCTCGCAGGTCGGTGATCCTTTTATGCCGAGTTTGCGTTCCTTGGTACCCACCTCGAAGCCAGGGTCGTCGATGTGCACGACAAAGGCCGAGATGCCGTTGGCCCCCTTGCCGGGTTCGGTCACAGCCATGACTGTGTACCATTGGGAGACACCAGCATTGGTGATCCACGCCTTGGTGCCGTTGAGCACCCAATGGTCACCGTCCTGCCGCGCCCGGGTCTTCATCGCGGCCGCGTCAGAGCCGGCTTCCCGCTCGGACAGCGCGTAGGAAAACATCTCCTCCCCCGTGGCGACGCCTGGCAGCACCTGCTTTTTCAGCTCCTCCGAGCCGGACAGCAGCACCGGTGTCGTCCCGAGCTTGTTGACCGCTGGGATCAGTGAAGAGCTAGCGCAGACCCGCGCAACCTCCTCGATCACGATGCAGGTCGAGATGGCATCCGCACCGGCGCCACCGTACTGCTCCGGCAGATGTACGGCATGGAAGCCCGACCGGGTGAGTGCCTGGTGCGCCTCGTCCGGAAAGCGGCTGTGTTCGTCCACATCTGCGGCGTACGGCGCGATCTGCCCCTCGGCCATGGCCCGCACGGCCTGCCGGACCATGGCTTGCTCGTCGCTGAGCTGATAGACGCTGGGGGTTGAGGTCATCGTCATCATTCGAGGCTAGCTCAGCCGGGCTCCAGGTGCTGCTTCGCGCGTCGTTGACGAAGGCTTTCATCCTTGTCCCGCACCGTCTCTGCGAGTTCTCCCGCCGCGATGTCCAGGGCTTGACCCAGGTCGGGGTCGGAGACGGCGAGGATCCGTACGGCCAGCAGACCGGCATTGCGGGCAGCGCCGATGCCGACGGTGGCGACAGGCACACCGGCCGGCATCTGCACGATGGACAGCAGCGAGTCCAGGCCGTCGAGCTGCCCCAGTGGGACCGGTACGCCGATGACCGGCAGCGCGGTGGCCGAGGCCACCATCCCAGGCAGATGGGCCGCTCCCCCAGCCCCGGCGATGATCACCCGTAGACCCCGCCCGGCCGCGTTGGCGGCGTAGTCCAGCATGTCCCGCGGCGTCCGGTGAGCGGATATCACGCGCACTTCGTGCGTGACGCCGTACTCGTTCAGCGCATCGGCAGCCGCGCTCATCACGGTCCAGTCGGAGTCGCTGCCCATGATCACCGAGACCCTGATCTGCTCGCCGCGGTATCCCGCCGAGTCGTTCACCGGTGTCCTCCCTGATGCAGATAAGCGGCTGCGGCCCCCGCCCGGGCGCGTACCTCGGCGAGGTCGGAACCCAGAGAGGTGACGTGCCCGAGCTTGCGACCGGGGCGGGGTGATTTGCCGTACAGGTGCAGCTTCACATCCGGCCACTGGGCCATCACGTGGTGCACCCGCTCGTCGATGCCCATCCCACCATCCGGGCCGCCCAGGAGATTGACCATGACCACCCACGGCGCAGTCATCGTGGTCGTACCCAGCGGGTAGTCGAGCACCGCCCGGAGGTGCTGCTCGAACTGGCTCGTACGGGAACCCTCGATCGTCCAGTGACCGCTGTTGTGCGGGCGCATGGCCAACTCGTTGACCAATAACCCGTCGGCGGTCTCGAACAGCTCGACGGCCATCACCCCCACGACGCCCAACTCAGCGGCCAGCCGCACTGCGAGAGTGGCCCCTACTCCGGCCAACTCCGCGGCCAGATCCGGAGCGGGCGCGATCACCTCGACACAGATCCCGTCCCGCTGGACGGTCTGCACGATCGGCCAGACCGACACCTGACCGTAGGGCGAGCGAGCCACCAGCACGGCGAGTTCGCGCAGGATGGGCACGCGCTGTTCGACGATGTAGGCGCGGTCCGGCTCAAGCACATGGGCAGCCGCAGCCGACTCGGTCAGCGTCCATACGCCTCGGCCGTCATATCCGCCGCGGGCGACCTTGAGCACGACCGGCCAACCGTGTTCGGCACCGAAGGCGGCGACGTCATCCACTGTGGACACCGAGCGCCATGCCGGACACGGGACGCCGGCCCTGGTCAGGGCCTGACGCATCACCGCCTTGTCCTGTGCGTGTTCGAGCGCGTGTGCCCCCGGGTACACCACGTGACCGGCGGTGGCCAGCGATCGAATGAGCTCGGTCGGGACGTGTTCGTGGTCGAAGGTCAGGACGTCGCACCCAGCGGCGAAGGCAAGCAAGTCGTCGTACGAGGTGTGCTCGCCGATCATGACGTCAGCCGCCACCGACGCCGCGCCGTCATCGGGCGATTGCGCCAGCACGCGCAGGGACTGGCCGAGCGGGATCGCCGCCTGGTGCGTCATCCGCGCAAGCTGGCCTGCGCCAACCATGCCGACGACCGGCAGACCGGTGCGCGAATCCACGCGGTCAGGTTAGTCAGCGCCGAGCCGAGAACCATGCCAGTCTGGTCTCGTGACTCCGAAGGGACCGACCGTCGAGGCGAAGCATCCAGTCCGCCCCGGGGCAGCCCAGTGGGTCCCACGGAATCCCGATCTGGCGGCGCTGCGGGGCGTCGGCGCCTGACTGCCGGGGGTGTGAGTTGTGGGAACCGGCCACCCAGGTCGTGTTCTCCAGCGGAGCGTCCAAGGTCAAGGTGATGCTCGTCGGTGAGCAGCCAGGCGACATCGAGGACCGGGAAGGCGTGCCGTTCGTCGGTCCGGCTGGTTGTGACACGGTGTTGCACGTGCCTGCCCCCGCGGAATCAACGATCTACTTCGAGGACCTCGTCCCCGGCCGGGTCTTCGAACTCGGAACTCTCGTCGTCGACGAGGCGGAAATGGTCGCCTTCGCGGAGCGTTTCGATCCGCAGTGGTACCACGTGGACCGAGCGCGTGCAGAGGCCTCGACCTGGGGCCGGCTGATTGCCAGTGGCTTCTTCACCGTCAGCTCCCTGATGCGGATGTACGTTGACGCCGTCCTGTCCCGAGCGGCTGCGGATACCTCACCGGGCATGGAAAACCTGCGCTGGTTCGCCCCGGTGTACGCCGGCGACGAGCTGAGCGCCGCGCTCACGGTGACCGATGCCCAGCCCTCCACCCGCTCGGCCGAGCTGGGAACCGTCTTTCTGCAATGGCAGATGCACCGGGGCACGCAGCTGGTCCTGCAGATGAGCGGCCGCGGATGGTTCATCCGGCGACACCCGCTGATTGCACCTGCCCAACCGCCGCTGTCACCACTGGCGCCGCGCGGCTGAACACGACCGACGCCGGCCGAGGCGGGCTGCGCGCTTGCGCCCGGCCGCTTCGCCCCCTAACCCAGCTGAGCGGCCCGCAAGGCGAGGTAGCGCTGCTCGGGCAGGCTCGCAGTTCTCCGTGCGGCCTGGAGGTAGGACGCGCGGGCGGCGGCCGGGTCTCCGGCAAGCTCGAGCAGGTGCGCCCGTACGACGTCAAGCCGGTGGGTGTGAGCCATCCGGTCGTCACCGTCCAGCGTCCCGAGCAGGGCCAATCCGGCTCGGGGCCCGTCGACCATGGCGAGAGCCACGGCGCGGTTGAGCGTCACGATCGGCCCTGGCGAGACGCGCGCAAGCACCTCGTACAGCGCCAGGATCTGGGGCCAGTCCGTTTGTTCGTTGCTGGGCGCCTCGTCGTGCACCGCGGCGATGGCCGCCTGGAGCTGGTAGGGCCCGACGTTTGCCGTGCCGAGGATTCGGGTGATCAGGGCGGTGCCCTCATCGATCTGGGGCTTGTTCCAGAGTTCGCGACGCTGGTCGGCGAGTGGAACCAGACAGCCGTCAGCGTGGGTACGCGCAGCGCGCCGGGCGTCGGTCAGCAACAGGAGGGCCAGCAGTCCGGCGGCCTCGGCCTCCTGTGGCACCAATCGGTGGAGCAGGCGCGCGAGCCGGACTGCCTCGGTGCTGAGATCGCCCCGCTGCAGGGCAGGTCCAGAGCTCGCCGTGTAGCCCTCGTTGAAGACGAGATACAGCACGTGCAGCACGACGCGGAGCCGGTCGGCGCGCTCGCTGTCCGGCGGCAGCGTGAAGGTCAGACCCGCGGCCTTGATGCTCTGCTTTGCCCGGCTGATCCGCTGGGCCAAGGTTGGCTCGGGGACCAGAAACGCGTGCGCGATCTCGGCCGTCGTCAGCCCACCGACCGCGCGCAGGGTGAGGGCGAGCTGGGACGGGACCGACAACGACGGATGGCAGCACAGGAACAGCAGCGCCAGCGTGTCGTCCCGGTCCGAGGCCTGTGCCGGGCTCGGCGGCTCCCGAGCGGCCGCGGCCTCCTCCCGGCGCTGCCGGGCGCTTTCGCTGCGCCAGTTGTCGACCAGGCGTCGCGAAGCGACGGTGGCCAGCCAGGAGCGCGGCTCGTCCGGTAAGCCTTGCTCCGGCCACTGCTGCGTCGCGGCGAGCAGGGCCTCCTGTACGGCGTCCTCACAGGCGTCGAACTGACCCTGCCTGCGCACGAGCGAGCCGAGGACCTGCGGCGCGAGTTCGCGCAGCAGGTCCTCGATGCGGGCGTCGGTTCTCACACTTCCGGTGGTGCGTCCATGATCTGTCGTACCTCGATCGGCCCGTGCGTGAATGCCACGACTCGAGAGGCGATCTCGACCGCGCGCGCCTCGCTCTCGACGTCGACAATCCAGAACCCGATGACCGACTCCTTCGACTCGGCGAACGGGCCGTCAGTCACCAAGGTGATGCCGTTCTCGAACGTGACGGTCCTGGCCTGGGTCCCATCGGCGAGTCCCTCTGAGGAGACGAGCTCGCCGGCCTCCCGGAGGTCGCTGTCGAGCTGATGCATGAACTCGATCATCTCCAGGATCCATTCCCGCGGCTGGGTCTCCATCATCCCGGCCGCGCTTCCGAACATCATGATCATGTATTTCACGTCGCACTCCCTCGATTCGGCACGCCGGATGGATGCTCACCACTGGGTCGGAGCCGTCCGGTGGTTCTCGACATCCACTGGAAGAAGACCCGTCAGCCGGCCAACAGCCTGGCGGAAAGGTCACCCGGGACGTCGGATTGGTCCAGGGTCGAGCCGTGTGAGCTGGTATGGATCTGCAGTTGCATGGGAACCCGGGTACGCAGCTCCTCGACGTGGCTCACGATGCCGACAACACGACCACCCTGTCGAAGTTCATCGAGAACCGTCATGACGGCGTCGAGCGAATCCGGGTCGAGGCTGCCGAATCCCTCGTCGACGAACAAGGTGTCCAGTGCTATTCCGCCGGACTCAGCGGTGACCACGTCGGCAAGGCCCAGGGCGAGAGCGAGGGAGGCGATGAAGCTCTCGCCGCCGGACAGGGTCTTGGTGGGGCGTTGCGTCCCGGTATGGCTGTCGAGAATGTCCACGCTCAGACCACTGCGCCGGTTCCCGCCGCGGAGATCGTCGGAGTGCACGAAGCCGTACCGGCCGCTGGACATCTGACGTAGCCGCGTCGTTGCAGCGGCGGCGACCTGCTCGAGGCGGGCCGCCAGCACGTAGGAGCGCAGTCGCATCTTCTTGACGTTCGCTCCCCCTCCCGCTGCCAGCGCGGCGAGAGCATCCGCCTCGACGCTGGCATCGAGCACCGGAGCGCACTCGGCCAATGCCTGGTCGAGCAGCACCTGGAGCTCATTCAGCTGGCTTTGAACCGCCCGGGCGCGGCTGAGGGCGGCCACCGCTTCATCCCGGGTCCTGGCGGCCGCCTCGTGTTCGCGTTCGAGAAGGGTTCGTACCTCGGCCACCTGCCGGCCGAGATCGGAGACCACGCCTGTGACCGGCGCCGAGGACGGCGCGAACTCACCAGGAACACCTGCGAGTATGCCGGCCGGACGCGGGTAGCGCGGCAGTTCGTCCAGCTCGGCAAGTGCACCGTCGACCTCTTCGGTTGCCGAGATCAGTTCGGCGGACACTCTGGTCTGGCTGTCCTCGTGTTCGCGTATCGCCCGGATCAGGCCGTTGCGTGTGTTTTCGTCCAGAAGAGCGGCCGCGGCCGCCGCAGCGGAGTGGAAGCCGCAGCGCTGCAGTCGATCCTCGACTTCTTCGCGAGTGTGCAATGCAGTCGCAACCGCGGACGCGGAAACGGACGCGGCCTGCTCGACCGCCTCGGCCGCTTCCGCTAGGGCGGTGAGTCGCTCCCGTCGCGCCGTCAGGGAAGCGTCCTGTCCCCGAGCCTTGTCCAGGCGTCGGCGCCCGGCACCGACCCTGGCCGTTATCTCCTTGGTCGTCGTTCGATCCTCGACCTGGGCCTGCGCCAGCACGCCGAGTTGGGCAGCGACGTCCTCTCGTCCGGCAACCAGATCCGCGTACTCGCGGATCAGGTCGGGCAACTGCTGCGCGGCGGTCCGAGCGGCCGCATCGGCCGTTCCCGCGACCGAAAGCTCCGCACGTACGGCAGCCAGGGAGGCTCCCGACGTGACCGAGCAGCACGCGTCGTACTCACGACGCAGTTCGAGCACGCTGGCAGCCTCGCGAAGGCACACCTGCTCGAGGCTGTCGTGCCTATCCGCTGCAGCCTGCTCGTCCTTGGCCGTCACCGCAGCGTCGGCCGGCTGAGCGGGCGCAGGGTGTTCGGCCGACCCGCACACCGGACAGTTCCGGCCGTCGCAGAGCTGACCGGCCAGTTCGGCGGCGATGCCGGCCAGCCGCGTCTGGCGCAACGTCAGCCAGCGCGCCTTGGCGCTCAGGACTGTCCGTTGGCTCGCGATGTGGACGGACTCGGCCGTGCCGATCAGCTTTCCGAGGGCTTTGGTCCGGGTCGCTGCCTCCACCCGAGCTTGTGCCGCCGTCAATCTGGCCGCGGTGTGGTCCATCTGAGCCGCGGCCAGCCGGGCGGCGTCCCGGCGTGCCTCGACGTCAGCCAGCGCGGCCGGCAGTCGACGGCTGATTTCCTGCAGGTCGGCTAAGGAGGTCCCTCGTCGCGCTTGCTGCTCGGCCAACTTGGCGAGCATCGACTCGGCAGCCTCGACGCCAGCCCATTCCACCTCCAGGCCTTCCAGCCGGGCGACCTCGTCCCGCATGTTCCTGCTCCACCGCCGCAGTTCGGGCCCGACCGAGCCGCTGCCCGAGATGGAGGTCAATTCCGGTTGATCGGTGGCCGCCGCTCCCGCCGGTTGCAGCCGGACCGGGCACTGGGTGGCGACATCCAGGCCGGTCAGATCCGAATAGGTGTCGGCGAGATTCGCGGCGGCTGCGGCCGTCCGAGTCCGGTCCGTGTCAACTGCGTCCAGGAACGGCCGAAGGGGTTCAGCGCCCAGCGCAGCAGCGAGCCGTGTTCGCTGGTCGGCGACGTCTTCGGAGCGGGCCTCTAGGAAGTCTCGCTGCCCGCAGACCGCCAGCAGCCGATCGACCGCGCGTACCGCCCGTCGAGCCCGGTTCGGTCCGGTCTCAGCACTTACGAGCCTCGTCCTGGTCACCTCGTCCTGCGCCTGCGCGGCGACGAACTGGGCGCTGGCCCTGTCGAGTTGGCCCAACAGATAGGCCCGGACGTCGTCCGGATCCTCGGTTGCGGGTCTGGCCGGTATCGCCGCGCCGCTCCCTGTCACCGGCAGTGCCCGGGCGACCTGCTCGACCCGATGCAGCAGCCGGTCCACCGTGTCCTGCGCCTGTGTGAGGGCCGCTCGCAGGGTCCGTGCGTGCTCGGCCAGCCAGTCCTCTACAGCGGTGAAGCGGCCGGCGTCGAACAGTGTCTCCAGGACCTTGGCTCGCTGATCGGGCTCGGCTCGGAGGAACTCGGCGAACTCGCCCTGCGGAAGCAGGACGACCTGCCAGAACTGTTCCGCGCTGAGTCCGACCTGAGCCCGTAGGTAGTCCCCACCCTCGTCCAACCGGATGCTGACCGGCTCCCAAGCTCGGTCCACTTCACGCTGGATGTGCAGAAGCGCCTGATCCTTGGTCGTGCCGCCTCCCCGCGCCTTGGGGCGGGTCTGCTCGGGGCGCCGGGTGATCCGCACCCGCTGACCGCGAAGGGTCAGCTCGCAGACGACCTCGGTACGAATTGCCGGCATCGCATGGTCGCTGCGCAGTCGCTTCTCTTGCCCGCGGGCTCCGGGCACCCGGCCGTACAGGGCGAACGCGATCGCGTCGAGCAGCGAGGTCTTGCCCGCCCCGGTAGGTCCGCAGAGCAGGAACAGCCCGTCCCTGCTCAGCTCGTCGAGATCGACCCGAATGGTGTCCGCGAACGGCCCGAAGGCGGTCACGGTCAGCGAGTGCACCCTCATGAGGCACCCTCGGCGACTCGTCCGGCGGCGAGGGCGACCGACAGCAGATCGGTCTCGGCCGTGGTGACCGGAGTCGCTCGTACGTGTTGGACGAAGTCCGTGACGATCCCAAGATCGCTGCGCCCGACGATCCGCTCGCCATAGCTGCGGGTGCTCTCGATGTGGTCCACGATCGGAGCCCAGTCGAGGTGGACGCAATAGCTGAAGCGGGCCCGAAGCCGGCGCATGGCGTCCACCGGTCGGGTGGCATCCAGCAGCTGTGCGCTGACGTAGTCCTCGACGTGAGCCTCGTACCGCGGCTCGTTGACCAGCTCATCCACAGTCCCGGTGAGAGTGACCAACTCGCGCGGTCGGTCGAGTTCGTGGACAGTGACGCCGGCCCTACCCTCGGCATCGAAATCCACCAGCGTGACCGACTTCACCTGATCAGCCTCGGCGAAGGAATACGGCAGCGGCGAGCCCGAATAGCGCACACCCGGCACGATTTCCTGCGCACGGTGCAGGTGGCCGAGCGCGACGTAGTCGATACCGGCGAAGATCTCGGCGGGCGCAACCTCCACCCCGCCGACACTGATGTCGCGCTCGCTGTCACCCCGTACGCCTCCGGCGACGAACGCGTGGGCAAGGACCACCGTCCGGGTCAGCCCGCGCCGGTCCCGGTCGGCGCGGATCTGATCCATCGCGGCGCTGAGCACATCGGTGTGACCGCGGGCCTGGGGCATGCCCAACGCGTGCTTGGCGAGGTCGGGTTCGAGATACGGGATCCCGTAGATGCCGACCGTCCCGTGCGCGTCTTGGAGCAGGACCGGCTCAGCCAGGCTGGACACGCTCGTGCGCAGGTGCACGCCATTGGCTGCCAACAGACCTGCCGCGTATGCCAGCCGGATCGAGGAGTCGTGATTGCCCGGAGTGATGATCACCTGTGCACCCGTGGACCAGAGCGCGGTCAGGACGGAATCCAGCACAGCGGTGGCAGCCGCGGGCGGGATCGCCCGGTCATAGATGTCACCGGCGACGAGGACCACATCCACCGACTCGGCAGTGATCAGATCGGCGAGGCCGGTCAGCACCCGCTCCTGGTCAGCGAGCAGATCCGCACCATGCAGTGACCGGCCGATGTGCCAGTCCGAGGTGTGCAGCAGTCGCATGACCCGGACGCTAACGCCGGCCCCCGACAAATCTCCGGACGGCACGCAGCCAGACCGCCGTTATGCGCACAACGGTGGACAGCGGAACGCTATTGTCGGGACATATGAACAGATCCTCATACGACAGTCCTTCGTTGGTCGACGGATGCGCGGTGCCGGTCGTGGACGCGGCGAGAGTTCGCGACGTCCTGGAACGGATGCCTCCAGAGGACGAGGTGGTCGACACCGCCGACGTTTTCGACCTCCTCTCCGATCCCAATCGGCTGCGGCTGCTCGTCGCGATGCTCGACGGGGAGTTGTGCGTCTGCGACCTCGCCGCGGTCACCGGGATGAGCGAGTCGGCGGCCTCGCATGCGCTGCGGTTGCTGCGTGCGCACCGCGTGGTCACCGCGCGACGCGCCGGGCGCCGGGCCTTCTACCGGCTGGCCGACGGTCACGTACGGATGCTCCTCGATCTCGCCTTTGCCCACACCCAGCACACCGACGCCGTGCATCCGGAACGGACCTAACGCCGTGGCTACCGGCGCGAGCGACTCCACCCGCCGTTCACATGGGCACTCGCACGGCCATCCGCACGGCTCGGCCAGCGGCCACGCCGGCGCCCGGCATCGCTGGCGACTGGCCGTCGCGTTCACGTTGATCGCAGCGTTCTTCGTCGTCGAACTCGTCTACGGGCTGATCTCAGGATCGCTGGCTCTGGTTTCCGATGCCGGGCACATGGCCGCCGACGTGGTGGCGCTGGGTGCGGCGTTGGTGGCTACCCGGATCGCCACGCGAGTGGATAGAACCGGGCGGCGTACGTACGGGTCGTACCGCGCGGAAGTCTTCGCCTCGCTACTGGCCGTCCTGCTGATGTTGGGGGCGTCAGCCTTCGTCGTCATCGAGGCTCTCCGCCGGATCGGATCGCCCGCCGAGGTCGCCGCCGAGCCCATGCTGATCGTCGGAGCGATCGGCCTGGCGATCAACGTCGTGGTCCTACTGATGCTCAGGGCCGGCGCCGGGGAGAGCCTGAACGTCAAAGGCGCCTACCTGGAAGTGGTTGCCGACACCGCCGGCTCGGTCGGTGTCATCCTCGCCGGCCTGCTCGTGTCGGCAACCGGGTCGCCGGTCTGGGACACCGTCGTCGCGCTGATGATCGGGCTGTTCGTCGTCGTTCGGGCAATCTCATTGGGACGCCAGGTGTTTGCGGTGCTGGGCCAGCACGCACCTGCCGGAATCAATCCGGAGGCCGTGACCGCAGACCTGTGCGCGGTCACCGGCGTCCAGAGCGTTCATGACCTGCACTTGTGGACATTGACGTCCGGGATGCACGTGGCCACCGTGCACCTGGTTACCGATGATCTCGCTGACAGCCATGCTGTGCTCGATCAGGCTCGGGAACTACTGCGCAGCCACCATGGGATCGCGCACGCCACCCTGCAGATCGAACCGGCCGACCACACCGGCTGCGCCGAACTTGGCTGGTGACCCGAGGCCTTTATGACGCCGGTTCGCTACACAACCTCCGCTATGAGCCGCGATAGAGGGGAGGTTGTGTAGCGAACCGGCCCTTTGCCTAGCGGCGAGCGGGTGGCGGATCGTCCTCGCGGTCGCGATAGGCCTCGCCCACGTACTGCGCGCTGTCGCGAGCCCGGGACTGCTCGTCCTCTTCGACGAGGTGATTGATCAGCTGCTGGGTCTCGTCGGAGTTCGGGATATTGCGGAAGACCTGCGGCGGCCCTTCGCCGGCTGACTCGATCGTCAGCGTCCCCGCACCGATGATGCGGTCCCAGAGGGACTGGGTGTAGGAGACGTCGGTGATCCTGGTCAACCCGATGTCTTTACCGGTCCGGCTCAGGATGCCGGTCCGCACCATCACCCGATGCGTGGTGATCACGTAGTGCGTTGTCCGCCAGCGCAGCACCGGAATGATGACCAGCAGGATCAGGACGACAACAGCCAGCGCCAGCACCACGATTCGCAGCACGTCCTGGGCATCGCCGTCAGGAATGACCGCGACGAGGAAGGACGCGACGCCGACCACGACGATGAACAGAACCGTGGGGACGAAAACGGTCAGCCAGTGTGGATGCAGATGCTTGACGACGCGCTCGTCGCCGGCCAGCAGATTCTCGGGAAAGGCCACGGCCCAAGCATGGCCTACCCTCGGGGCGCTGCCTACCACCGCAACCCCCGTGACGGCGATCACCGACGACGAGGGGTCAATCTCCGGGACGCACGTGCACCACGTCCGCCGCGACGACCGTGGTCACCTGGCCGCCGTCGGCAAGCACTCGTAGTCCGCCTGAGGGGTCTATCCCCTCGGCTTTGCCGCGCAGCATCCCGCCCTGCGGTAGATGAACAGTCACCGCACCGCCGACCGTCGCGCAGCAGTCCAGATAGCCGGCCATCAGCCCGCTGCTCAGAGCAGACCCATCGGCCTCGGTCCAAGCGGCGTACCAGACTTCGAGCGCGATCAGCAGCTCGATCAGCAACGCCTCCCGCGACACAAGAGCACCCTGCGCCAGTAACGACGTCGCACCCGCTGGAAGCTCCTCAGTGGTCGTCGAGACGTTCACCCCGATCCCGATAACAACAGACCCGTGGCCGGACTCGGCGAGGATTCCCGCCGCCTTGGCCTGGCCAGGTCCCAGCAGCAGATCGTTGGGCCACTTCAGGGCGACGTCCACATCTGCCACGGCGCGTACGGCCGTGACCAGGGCCAGGCCCGCGGCGATCGGCAGCCAGCCCCAGGTACCCGGAGGCGGCGCCGGTCGGAGCAGCAGGCTGAGCGTCAGGCCCGAACCGCGAGGACTCACCCAGCTCCGGTCGAGCCGACCGCGGCCACTCGTCTGCTCCTCAGCGACGACAACGAAGCCCTCCGGTGCGCCGTCGCGCGCGGCTGCCGAGGCCTGGGCGTTAGTGGACTCGACGGTGGAGACAAAGCGTGGCGCCGGCCAACTCGACCCGCGTCGACCAAGCTCCTTGCGCACGGCATCGGCGTCGATCGGACCGCGAACGGCTGAAAGCTGGGCTGGGTCGGACACGTCGATACGCTACGACCCGTGACCGCTGAGCCGGGCCCCGAGGCCGAACGGGGCGACAGACAACCTGACATCCACACCACGGCAGGCAAACTGGCCGACTTTCGGCGGCGGATCGACGAGGTCACCGCGGCCGGGCACTCGCGCGGTGCGCAGCGGCAGCACGAACTGGGCAAGCTGACCGCCCGCGAGCGGATCGAAAGCTTGCTCGACGACGGTTCGTTCACCGAACTGGACGAGTTCGCCCGGCACCGGCAAACGGTCTTCGGAATGGAGAACAAGCGCCCCTTCGGCGACGGCGTCGTGGCCGGGTACGGAACTGTCGACGGCCGCCCGGTCTGCGTGTTCAGTCAGGACGTCACGGTTTTCGGTGGCAGCCTCGGGGAGGTGTACGGCGAGAAGATCGTCAAGGTGCTGGACCTGGCCATGACCAACGGATGCCCGATCATCGGCATCAACGAGGGCGGTGGGGCACGGATCCAGGAGGGCGTGGTCTCACTCGGCTTGTACGGCGAGATCTTTCAGCGCAATGTGCACGCCTCCGGGGTGATCCCCCAGATCTCGCTGGTGATGGGCGCAGCGGCCGGGGGGCACGTCTACTCCCCCGCCCTGACCGACTTCATTGTCATGGTGGACAAGACCTCCCAGATGTTCATCACCGGTCCGGACGTCGTCAAGACCGTAACCGGTGAGGACGTGACGCTGGAGGATCTGGGCGGCGCCCGGACACACAACACGAAATCAGGTGTGGCGCACTACCTTGCCAATGATGAGGCCGACGCGCTCGACTACGTCAAAGCCCTGCTGTCCTACTTGCCGTCGAACAACCTCGACGCTTTGCCGGTCGTGGAGAACTTCCCGGTCGATATCG
>JACCQS010000128.1 GCA_013814015.1 Geodermatophilaceae bacterium
GCGCAGCGTTCCGGCCTTGGCCGACAGCTCGTCCACCGCGTCGGTGTACCGCCCGAAGACCTCGTACTGCCGGGACCGGGTCGCGTGCTGGAGCAGGAACACCGTCTCGGGGTTGAACAGATGCACCTCGCCCTCGCGGCGCCACTGATACTCCCCGCCGATGGTCAGGCGTCGGTGTGCCCGGTCGGTCGGGTTGTCCGGGTATGCCTTGCGGTGGCGCATCCGGACTTCTTCGGCCAGGACGTCCAGCCCTACTCCGCCGAGCGTGGACGTGGTGCCGGTGAAATACCGGTCCACGAGGTCCTGGGAGAGCCCGATCGCCTCGAAGATCTGGGCCATCGTGTACGAGCTGACCGTGGAGATGCCCATCTTGGACATCACCTTGAGTACGCCCTTGCCCAGCGCCTTGAGGTAGCTGGCCACGGCCACACCGGGCTCCACGCCGACGATGGTGCCGTCGGCGACCATGTCCTCGACGGTCTCGAAGGCGAGGTAGGGATTGACCGCCGCGGCTCCGTAGCCCAATAGGAGTGCCACGTGATGAACTTCGCGGCAGTCGCCGGACTCGACGATCAGGCCGACCTGCATCCTGCTCTTGGCCCGGATCAGGTGGTGGTGGACCGCGGAGGTGAGCAGCAGCGACGGGATCGGGGCGCTGCGCTCGTCACAGTCCCGGTCGGAGAGCACGATGACCCGGGCCCCCTGCTCGATGGCTTGCGACACCTGGTTGCAGACGTCCTGCAGCGCCGTGCGCAGGGCCAGCGCGCCGCTGCTCAGTCCACCGCCCGCGGCCGGGCCGTCGGGCTCAGACCCAGCCACATCGAAGTGCCCGAAGATCCGTACGGCAGCAAATCCAGGCAAGTTCCCATCGTCGTTGACGTGCAAGATCTTGGCCAACTCGTCGTTGTCAATCACCGGGAAGGGCACCACGATCTTGCGGCTGGCCGCTGCGGTGGGTTCGAGCAGGTTCTGCTCCGGCCCGAGCGACCGGGACAGGCAGGTGACCAGTTCTTCCCGGATCGCATCCAGCGGCGGATTGGTCACCTGCGCGAAGAGCTGGCCGAAGTAGTCGTAGAGCAGCCGGGATCGGGCGGACAGGACCGCGATCGGGGTGTCGGTGCCCATCGACCCGATCGGTTCCGCTCCGGAACTGGCCATCGGCGCCAGGAGGATGCGCAATTCCTCTTCGGTGTAGCCGAACAACAACTGGCGGCGGAGCACCGACTCGTGGCTTGCCACGACGTGTTCCCGGGCCGGCAGGGACGGCAGGCGCAAAAGACCGGCATGCACCCATTCGTCATAGGGATGCTCGGCGGCGAGTTCGGCCTTGATCTCGTCGTCGGTGACGATTCGCCCGCGTTCGGTGTCGACCAGAAACATCCGACCCGGCTGCAGCCGCCCCTTGGCCACCACCTGGTCCGGCGGGATGTCCAGGACACCGACCTCGCTGGCCAGCACCACGAGACCATCCGCGGTGTGCCACCAGCGCCCAGGGCGCAGGCCGTTGCGGTCCAGGACGGCGCCGATGACCGTGCCGTCGGTGAAGGCCACGAAGGCCGGGCCGTCCCACGGCTCCATCACCGTGGCGTGGAACTGGTAGAACGCCCGGCGTCGGGCGTCCATCTCGTCGTGGTTCTCCCACGCCTCGGGGATCATCATCAGCACCGCATGAGGCAGGCTCCGACCGCCCATGTGCAGCAGTTCCAGCACCTCGTCGAAGGTGGCCGAGTCGCTTGCGTCGGGAGTACAGATCGGGAAGATCCGCCCCAGATCGCCCGGAATCAGATCACTGGCCAGCTGGGCTTCGCGCGCGTGCATCCGGTTCCGATTGCCCTTGATGGTGTTGATCTCGCCGTTGTGGGCGATATAGCGGTACGGGTGGGCCAACGGCCAGGACGGAAATGTGTTGGTCGAGAACCGGCTGTGCACCAGGGCGAGGGCGGAAACGTAGCGCTGGTCACAGAGGTCAGGAAAGAAGAGCCGGAGCTGATTGGTGGTCAGCATCCCCTTGTAGGTGATCGTCCGCGCGGACAACGAGGCGAAATAGATCTCGTGCCCGATGTCGGCGGCGCCGGTCTCGATCCGCTTGCGCAGGACGAACGCGCGTCGCTCGAGGTCGAGGAGATCCAGGCTGCGCACGGCGGCGGCCACGACAAGTTGACTGAAGTAGGGCATGCACCCGCGGGCGGTGGGGCCGACATCGGCTCCGATCGGGTCGACGGGCAGCCCGCGCCAACCGACGACCCGAAGCCCCTCCTGGGCGGCGAGATCGGCCACGAGGTCGGTGACCGTACGGCGTTGCGCCTGGTCCGGCGGTAGAAAGGCGATGCCGATCGCGTACTCGCCGGCCGGGGGCAGCTCGAAGTCCACCGTCTCGCGAAGCAGCCGATCCGGGATCTGGGTCAAGATTCCGGCGCCGTCACCAGAGGTCGGTTCTGACCCAGCCGCTCCACGGTGCTGCAGATTGCCCAAGGCGGTCAGGCCGGCGTCCACGATCCGACGTGAACGGGTACCGGAGGTATCCACGACGAAGGCGACTCCGCACGAGTCGTGCTCGTTGGCCGGGTCGTAGAGACCCTGCCGGGCAGGCAGAGCGGAGAAGGGTCGCATGTGCACGCTCCCGTCGTCTGGTTTCACCGGACCCCGGTAGCAGGTTGCCTAACGGATCCGGTGCGGTGGCTGCCTGTCGCCAGGCACCATCGGGACGTCGACGGCCCGAGTCATGACCCTTCCAGGCTACAGGTCAGCCTGCTTGGACCTCGTCGAGCGCCGCAGAGGTTTCCGCTTGCTCGGCTCGGCGTCGACGACGTGGTCCTGCGCCGTACCCGAGTCGTCGTCGGCCTGTTCGGGTTCGTAGTCGTTGAGCTCGGCGTCCGCGTCAGCGGCCAGATCGTCGTCCTCGTCGTCCTCGTCGTCCTCGTCGTCCTTGTCCTCGTCGCCGCCAGCCCGCTTCGGGGTCAGATCCTCGCGGGGGCCCCGATGGGTCACGAACCAGGCAACTGCGCCCATGAACACCAGGATCGAAGTCCAGACGTTGAGCCGCAAGCCGAGAACGGTCTCGGCCGGATCGATTCGGAGGGCCTCGATCCACACCCGGCCGGCGCAGTACGCGGCGACGTAGAACGCGAAGGCCCGCCCGCGGGACAGGTTGAAGCGGCGATCGGCCCAGATCACCAGCGCTGCAACGCCTAGATTCCACAGCAACTCGTAGAGAAACGTGGGATGGAAGGTGCCCAGCACGAGCGGCTCGCCGGTGGAGTCCCGGATCGCTTGGCCCAGTCCAGCATCCCAGCGATAGACCGTCAGTGCCCAGGGTGCATCGAGAGCGGCGCCGTACAGCTCGTTGTTGAACCAGTTACCCAGCCTGCCGACAGCCTGGGCGACGGCGATGCCAGGTGCGACGGCATCGGCGAACGTGGTCAGCGGTACGCCTTCGCGCCGGCATCCGATCCACGCTCCGACTCCACCCAGCGCGATTGCTCCCCAGATCCCGAGCCCGCCTTCCCAGATCTTGAACGCGTCGAGGAGATTGCCGTTCTCGCCGAAGTAGGGTCCGGGACTGGAGATGACGTGATAGATCCGCCCACCGAGGATGCCGAAGGGCACCGCCCACATCGAGATGTCAAGGACGGCGCCGGGCTCACCGCCACGTGCGACCCAGCGCTTGTTCCCTATCCAGACGGCCAGGATGATTCCGGCGATGATGCACACCGCATAACCGCGCAGCGGAATCGGCCCGACGAACCAGACCCCCTGGGTGGGACTGGGAATCGAGGCGAGCAGCACACAGGCGAGGGTAGTCACCTGTTCTGAGCAGGTCCGGACGAGCAGGGAGCATCAGCTGATGAACGGTCACGTCGCACTGGTCACGTGCCAGCGAGCTCGAGGTCTTGATACCGACGAGCCGTTGCTCCTGGCCGCCCTGGATGCGTTGGACATTCGCGTCTGTGTCGTTGACTGGGATCGCCCTGCCGATTGGGCGGCCCACGACCTGGCCGTGATCCGCTCGACCTGGGACTACGCCCGGCGGCACGACGAGTTCCTGTCCTGGGCAACGGCCACCGGCGCGGTAACTCGGCTGCACAACCCGGTCGCAATGCTGACCTGGAACACCGACAAGCGTTACCTGACCGAGCTGTCCGATGCCGGGCTGCCCGTCATCGAGACGATGTTCCTCGCCCCGGGGTCCGGGTTGCCCCGCACCGAGCTGAGCCGTCCTATCGTGGTCAAGCCGAGCGTCTCAGCGGGCGGTCAGGACACTGCGCGCTACGCCGCGAACGAACTCCCGCGGGCCCGTGAGCACGTCGCCCGTTTGCACGCCGAGCGTCGGGTCGCGATGGTGCAGCCGTATCTCGAAGCGGTGGAGGTCAGCGACGAGACGGCGCTGGTCTACATCGGCGGGAGGTTCAGCCACGCGGCGGCCAAAGGTGCGCTGCTCCGTGCCGGCGCGGCCGAGGCAGGCTTGTTCGCCGCGGAGCGGGTCGTCCCCACGACACCGTCACCGGCTGAAAGAACCTTGGGCGACGCCGCAATGGCCTGGCTGGCCGTAGCGCACCTGGGTAGTCCGCTCTATGCCCGGATCGATCTTCTGCCCGATACCGAGGGTTCGCCACGGATCCTGGAGGTCGAGCTGACCGAGCCGAGCCTGTTCCTGGAGACCGACGCCGGTGCAGCCGACCGGATGGCCGCGGCCATCCAGGCGCTGCTCGACCGGTAGATCCGGTCCGCGTCGCGGAGCGGGATCGGACGCCGGCAGGCGCAGGAACGGCTGACTTCGTGGGTCGTTGCGTCTCACTGCGAAAAATGCAGCAACGAGGGATCGGGTGGTTGGCTGATTCTCGCTGTGGACAATGGCTGGTAGCTCAAACTTCTTCAAAGATCTTGGGCAGCACTGGCTTTGAGGGCCGAAAATGTCAGACCCGGTGTCTATGGTCAGGGTATGAGTTCGTTGCTGGCCTCGGTGGGGCCGTCGGTCCTCGACCGGGCCGGCGCCGTCCTGACCGAGGCCTGCGAGCAGCGGCTTTGGGCCCAATCCGACGCTGAGATCGTCGAGCGCGTCGAA
>JACCQS010000138.1 GCA_013814015.1 Geodermatophilaceae bacterium
CACCCACCCACCACAGCCCTTCGAACCCGCGCAGCCCGACCCGCCACCCTTCTGAGCGAGGCGGCCCGCCACCGACGGTGGGCAGCTGGGCAGCCGTCAACGTCTGTCTGAGGGTCTGGCGAGCAACGTTTCCCACAGCAGCTCGGGGGCCTCGACGTGTGCGTTGTGGCCGAGCCCAGCCAGCTCAACGCAATCCGGGTGAAGGGCGCGCAGCTGGTCGACGGTGACCATCGGATCGAACTCTCCGCAGGCCAGCGTGACGCCGCTGTCAGCCGCGGCGAGCAGACGCTGCATAGGCGGTGGCCCGATCCCGTTGACCGCCGGATCGAACGCCACGCGGTAACCCCGGCGGTTCCCGACGGCTCGGTCGCCGACCAGTTCATCGGCGACGACCAGGTCCTCGATGACGCCGGCGGTGGCCGCGGCTGAAGTCTCGGCGACCAGACCCTGCAGTCCGGCCAGTCGTAGGCCTCGAGCGATCGCCTCGTCACGGCGGTCGAACAGTGCGGGCGGACGGGTCGCCAGCAGCGCCATCCTGCTCGCTTCCTGCTCCGTCCAGTCGACCTTGATGCCGACTCCGATCACCCGTTCCACGGTGACACCGAACAACCCGCTGGCAAGGGTCAAGCCGACCACGCCACCCATCGAATGCCCGAGCACGGTGACCGGGCTGTCGGCCTCGATCAAGTCAGCAAGGTCGGCGGCGTACCCGCTGTAGGAGTAGGCGGCCGGACCGCTCGACCCAAGCCTCAAGCCGGCGGAGGCTTGGGGAAGAGAACCCGACGCACCGGAACGGCCGTGTCCACGCAGGTCCGGCGCGATCCAGCGACCTGGCCAGCACCGTTGCGCCAGGGCGATCACGCCGTCCCAAACCTCGGCATTGGCGGCCAGCCCGTGCACGAGCAGCAACGTCGGACCTTGCGACCCACCGCGACGAACGAACAACTCACCGGTCATGACCTGACCACCTCCGCACCTCCCGATTCGCGCGGTGATCTTGACGAAAATGTCGGTTCCGGGGCCCATTTCGCACCCTGAACTGACAATAAGGTCAAGATCACCGGAGACGGGGTCAGCGGGGGCGCCGGACGGGGTCATAAGGGGCGGATAGCCTCCGCCGGATGACCGATGACTTCGCCCGGCTGACCGCTGTCGAGAAGACCTCCGACGGCCACTATGCCGCGGACATCGCGGACGGCTGGGACATCGGCGGAGTTCCGAACGGCGGGTACGTCCTGGCCATCGCCGGTCGGGCGATGGCTGAATCCGTGCGGCGTCCACCGCTGACCGTGACCGCGCACTACCTGGCGCCGACCCACCCCGGGGCGTGCTCGGTGACCGTCGAACCGGTACGGGTGGGCAACCGGCTGGCCGTTCTCACCGGATCATTGCAGCAGGATGGCCGTGAGTCGTTTCGAGTCCTCGGGACGTTCGGCGAATCCTCGGGCGCTGACGCGCAGTTGGTCGACGGGCGGCCGCCGGAGCTTCCGCCGTACGCCGATTGCCTCGCCGCACCGTCCCCCTCCGACCGAGCGCGCGACCCAAGCCGGGAAGCATTCTTGGCCGGGTCGGGATCGTGGCCGGCGATCTATGACCGGCTGGCCATCCGCTGGCGACCAGGCGATGAGGGGTTCATGCGTGGCCAACCGACCGGTCGGGCCGAGGTGGCCGGCTGGTTCGCCTTCTCCGACGGCGCACCGGTCGACCCGATCGGCTTGTTGTTGGTGGCCGACGCGTTCGCCCCGCCGGTGTTCAACATCGGCATCGGACCCGGCTGGGTACCGACCCTGGAGCTGACCGTGCACGTCCGAGCGGTCCCGGTGCCCGGCCCACTACGGTGCGTCTTCCGTTCGCACTACGTGCAGGGTGGGCTGCTGTCCGAAGACGGTGAGATCTGGGACCAGGCAGGCGTCCTCGTTGCCCAGTCCCGCCAGCTCGCCCTGACCCCGCGGAGCTGACCCGCGGGGCAGGGGCGACCTCCTGCGATGGGTCAGCCGGCGCGGTCACGGACCAAAGTATGGAGTCGCCATGATCATCATCGCTGGCCACGTCATCGTGAACGAAGACGATCGGGCAACATACGTTGCAGCGCACGGCGACCTGGTAGGTGACGCGAGGTGGATCCATGCAACGGTACGACGCAACTGACGGTGGGGCCCTGTTCTAGAGCACGGTTGACACGCACGCGCCGAAAGAACCGCGCAACCATGCGCTGACCGTCGCCGATCGGTCAGGATGGCTGCGTGAGCGAGCATCGGAGCGCAGCTGTGGCGCGGAAACGACGCTATGGCTGCTGACGACCTCCTAGGTAAGGCGATCGACGAGCTCTATTCGTTCGATCCGGACGAGTTCACCGATCGCCGTAC
>JACCQS010000143.1 GCA_013814015.1 Geodermatophilaceae bacterium
CAGGCCATCCCCGCACCCGGTTGACCGACCCATCCCGTCCCGACGAACCAACCGACACATCCGGCCAGTGGAACCCGGCGCCCCACCCGAGCGACACGGGAAGCACCGTCACACCCCTGATACAGAACAGCCCACACCGGCGACCACGCCACCGGAACCAAGGTCAACACTCGGTGCGCGAAAGATCGAGGTTAGGCGACAGCCTTTGTCGACAGCCGGTCGATCAGCGACGGACAGTGTGGTCAGCGGAGGTCACTAGGCTCAGTCGCCGTGGCAGCTCCCCTTCTCGGCGTACACGTCGGCGCCCGCGACGACGACGCGGATCCGATCGCGCAGGCACTGGCCTCCGGGGCGGATGCGATCCAGATCTTCCTGGCCGATCCGCAGGGCTGGAAGACTCCGCGTCCCCATCCACGGGCCCAGGAGTTCGCGGACAGCGATCTGGACATCTACGTCCACGCCCCGTACGTGCTCAACGTCGCGACGACCAACAATCGGATCCGCATCCCGAGCCGCAAACTGCTCGGTGCGCACGCGAAGGCCGCGGCCGCGATCGGTGCCAAGGGCCTGATCGTGCACGGCGGCCATGTTCTTGCCGACGACGACGAGGCGATCGGTTTCGACAACTGGCAGAAGGTCTTCGCCCGCCAGGCAGAGGACGGCGGCTTTCCGTTGCCGATCCTGATCGAGAACACCGCCGGGGGCGACAAGGCGATGGCCCGCCGGCTCGAAGCGATCGAGAAGCTGTGGGCCGCGGTCGGTGACTTCGGGCCTGGGTTCGTCCTGGACACCTGTCACGCCTGGGCAGGTGGGATCGAGATCGGCACGGCTGTCGACTCCGTTCGCGGGGTCACCGGCCGGATCGATCTGGTGCACTGCAACAACTCTCGGGATACTGCCGACTCTGGCCGCGACCGCCATGCCGGGCTGACCTCCGGGCAGATCGAGACCGAAGTGCTGATCGAGGTCGTCCGCGCTGCCGGTGCACCGGTGATTCTGGAGACACCGGGCGGCTCGGTCGAGCGCAGCGCCGAGATCGACCTGTTGCGCGAGGCCCTGGCCTGAGCGCCGAGGACGACGCCCGACTTCGTACGGCGATCGCCCAGGCAGCTGACCGGCTCGCGGCAGCCGGGGTACCGAGTCCGCGCGTGGACGCGATCGCCCTTGCCGAGCACGCCCTCGGCGTACCTCAGTTGATCCTCGCGGTGCCACCCCGACTGCCGGACGGGTTCGAGGCCGCACTGGAGCCGCTCGTACGGCGGCGCGAGGCTCGAGAGCCGTTGCAGCACATCGTGGGGTTCGCGGCTTTCCGGCACCTGAGCGTCCGGGTCCAAGCCGGTGTCTTCCTGCCGCGGCCAGAGACTGAGGTCGTCGCACAGGCGGCCGTGGACGAGGTGCGGCGGCTGAGTGCGGGCGGAGTGGAGCCGCTGGTCGTCGACGTGTGTACCGGCTCCGGGGTCATCGCGCTCTCGGTGGCCGTCGAGGTGCCTCGCTCCCGGGTCGTGGCGGTCGACATCGACCCGGCGTCCGTTGGCTTGGCCAAGGCGAACGCAGATCTCGTTCTTCCTGGCGCCGCCACTGACGCCGCCGTGCGGATCGAGGTCGGCGATGTAGCCGAGCCGGGCCTGCTCGCCGAGTTCGACGGGGCGGTCGACGTCCTGATCGGCAATCCGCCCTACATTCCCGACGATGGGATTCCGCTGGAACATGAAGTGGCCGACCATGATCCGGCCACTGCGCTGTTCGGCGGCGGGGCCGACGGCCTGGACCTGCCGCGGCACGTCGTGGCAGCCGCGGTCCGGCTGCTCCGGCCGGGTGGGCTGTTCGTAATGGAGCATGCCGACGTACAGGGAGAGACCGTACGCGACCTGATCGACCGTACCGGCGCCTTCGAACCTGCCGTCACGCATCGGGATCTCACGGGCCGGGATCGCTTCGTCCTTGCCCGCCGCCGCCCGACCTGAGCGACCTGATCGAGTCCTCTTCCAGCGAGCCCCATCGCCGTTATGTGCATAACGGCGAGAGTCGGCGCGGCGGAGATGACCTTTGTGCGCATAACGGCGAGTAGGAAGTAACCCAGCGGGAATCGACGCAGGACGTGGAGGAGAGCACCGATGGCTGTTCAGGTGGAACGCACTGATCGGGAACATCGCAGGTGGTGTCGTGATGGCGCTGCACTCCGCGCAGGGGCCGCGGATGGGCATTCCGCAGATGATCTCCAGCCGAGCTCAGTTCGGCGTGTACGGGGCCTGCGTGCCACTCGTACTGGTGGTGTTGATGTACCTGGGCTTCGCGGCCACCGGCACCGTGCTTTCCGGGCAGGCGATCAACGAGATCCTCGACGTCGACGCTCCGGCCATCGGCATCGTGATCTTCGGGGCATTGACGATGGTCGTCGCGACGATCGGCTACCGGTTGATCCATATCCTCGGCCGGATCGCCACCGTTGTGGGTGCGCTGGGCTTCACCTACCTGGCGATCCGGATGTTCACCG
>JACCQS010000431.1 GCA_013814015.1 Geodermatophilaceae bacterium
TCGCTCAGCTGCCACACGACCAGCGCGAACAAGCCGACCGCGATGATCCAGAGCAGGGCTCGACCGATCGGCTCGTCAGCCAGCGTGGCCAGCGCGCCCGACTTGTCCCCGCTCTGTGAACTGCTGCTCCAGGCCATGTTGACCGCGACCCAGGCGACCAGGACATGGACGATGCCGTAGGCGATCAAGCCCACCCTGGCCAGACCGGTCAGCACCGAGCTCGATGCGGCCGATTGCCCCGCACTGCTGGCCTGCTTGGCCCCTTGCTTGATGGATTTGGTCATGTCGTTCTCATCGCCTCCGGTTCACAGCCCATCAGATCCGGCCATCATTGTCGACCAGCCGGAGACGTGGGCGCCTCTCATGCGCGTACGGCGTACGCGAGTCAGAACGCTCGAGCGAAGCCGATTAGACGTCGGGCGGTCAGCCTGACTTGCGGCGATGCGTGCGCTGTTGTTTGTCGTTGGGGTGCAACGTCATTCCCGTTCCGTTGAGATGTTCCTCCCCGGAGCGTTCGGCGGCCTTGGAGTTCTTTGCCTCCAGCGCCTGACGAAACGCATTCCGGGTCTCGTCGTCGACCCCTGGTGATTGCTCGGAGTTGCCGGGTGCGGATGCGGCCTGACTCGACTTCGGCGCAGTTCGCTTCGCGACCGTTTTCCTTGCGGCCATGGCGGGCTCCTCTCGGGCGGTCCCGTCGAAGCGGTCCGCGGATCGTGGTCGGATCGTGTTCGGTTGGTCGTGCCTCATCCCATCGTCCCCTACGAGGCCGGGCAACCCGGTTTCCGGTCCGGTACAGCTTTGTCTCATTCGTTGCACCGTGCCCTGTGCACTACCGGTCGGTATCCCGCTAGCGTCTGCGCCATGTTGGGTCTGCCCGCGGGAATTCGGGCCTGTCTGTTCGATGTCGACGGAGTGCTCACCGAGACCGCGATCGTGCACCGCGCGGCCTGGCGGAGGACCTTCGATGCCTTCCTCCAGGAGTATCCCGGTCTGACCCCGGAGCAGTTCGCGCCGTTCACCGACGCCGACTACAACGCGCATGTCGACGGCAAGCCCCGCAAGAACGGCGTACGCGACTTCCTTGCCTCCCGCGGCATCACCTTGCCTGAGGGGAGTCCGTCGGACCCGGTCGATGCAGCGACGGTCGAGGGTGTCGCCAACCGCAAGAACGTCCTCGTCCTCGCTGAGTTGGCCGAGCACGGGGTCACGCCGTACCCGGGGTCCCTGCGCTACCTGGTGGCCGTCCGCGCAGCGGGCCTGCGGATCGCGGCGGTGACCGCGTCGGCTAACGGCGAGCAGGTCATCGAGGCCGGCGGTTTCACCGAGTTCTGTGAGGCGCGCATCGATGGGATCGTGGCCGAGCGGGAGAACCTGAGGGGCAAACCGGCCCCGGATCCATTCCTGGCCGGGGCCAGGGCACTTGGCGTCGAGGCGTCCCAAGCCGCGGTCTTCGAGGATGCCATCTCGGGCGTTCAGGCCGGGCGGGCGGGCGGGTTCGGGTTCGTGATCGGGGTGAATCGGGTCGGGCAGGCCGCGGCCCTGCGCGAGCACGGAGCCGACATCGTCGTTGATGACCTCGCTGAGCTCCTCGAAGCATCGTCGGCGCCTGGTGATCACGCATGACCTTGCTTCCCGCGCCCACCGTCCCCTCCGGTCCTCACTCGCTGGCGCTCGCTGCCATCCGCACGTCCGGCGGTCGCTCATGACCTTTGCCGACGAGATCCGCTACACCTCGGCGACCGACCCCTGGAAGCTGTCCCAGTTCGGATTCGATGCCGCACGTCAGGGCAGCCTCGAATCGCTCTTCGCGCTGTCCAACGGTCACATCGGCTTGCGCGGCACGCTCGACGAGGGGGAGCCACGGCATCTTCCGGGCAGTTACCTCAACGGCCTGTACGAGGAGCGGGTGCTGCCGCACGCCGAGGCGGGATACGGATTCCCGGAGTCCGGACAGACGGTGGTCAACGTCGCTGACGGCAAGCTGATCCGGCTGTTGGTGGGAGACTCCCCTTTGGACCTCACCTATGGCGAGGTTCTCGATCATCATCGGACCCTGGATCTGCGGTCAGGAATCCTGCACCGGCACACCAATTGGCGCTCGCCCAACGGCCGTTCGGTCCGTGTGCGCTCGCAGCGGCTGGTGTCCCTGACCAGGCGCTCGATCGCCGCAATCTGTTATGAGGTCGAGCCGATCGATGACGAGGGCGACCTCTACGTCGCGATCCAGTCCGACCTGCTGGCCAACGAAGAGGCGGGTGGGGCGCCGAGTACGGATCCCCGCTCGGCGGCCCGCGTCGCCCCGCTGATCGGGGAGTTGTCCGGCGCCAAGGAGGCCCGTGCCGTGCTCGGCCACATCACCCAGAGCAGCCGGCTGCGGATGGCCGTCGGGATGGATCACGAACTGGAGGTCCCGGACCGTTCGACCACCGCCATCGATGTCAACAGCGATGTCGCCCGGTTCACGGTGTCGGCGCGGTTGCCTGCGGGATCGAAACTGCGCCTGGTGAAGTACCTCGCCTACGGCTGGTCCAGCCGACGCTCGGCACATGCACTTCGTGATCAGGTGGAGGGCGCGCTGGCCACCTCGAAGCTGTCCGGATGGGACGTCCTGGTCACCGAACAGCGAAAGTTCCTCGACGACCACTGGGCCGCCGCCGACGTGGAAGTCGAGGGCGACGACGAGATGCAGCAGGCGGTCCGGGTCGCGATGTTCCACGTCCTGCAGGCCGCCGTACGGGCCGAACGTCGGGCGATCCCCGCAAAGGGGCTCACCGGTCCAGGCTATGACGGGCACACCTTCTGGGACACCGAGACCTACGTCCTACCGGTGCTCACCTACACCGCGCCCGAGTCGGCCCGCGATGCGCTGATCTGGCGACACTCCACCCTGGATCGGGCTCGCGCCCGCGCAGCCGAATTGGGCCAGAAGGGGGCGGCCTTCCCGTGGCGCACGATCAATGGCGCCGAGTGCTCGGGCTATTGGCCGGCAGGCACGGCCGCCTTCCACATCAACGCCGACATCGCAGATGCGGTCGCCCGGTACTACGGCGCCACCGGAGACCTGAACTTCGACCGTGACTACGGCGCCGAGATCTTGGTCGAAACCGCCCGGTTGTGGATGTCGTTGGGCCACTTCGCTTCTGACGATGGGTTCCGGATCGACGGTGTCACCGGACCTGATGAGTACTCCGCGATCACCGATAACAACACGTTCACCAACCTGATGGCACAAAAGAATCTCCGCGAAGCGGCCAACGCCGTCGGACGCCAGGTCGAGGTGGCTGATCGGCTCGAAGTGGACGAGGCCGAAGCCGCGTCCTGGAACCGGGCCGCGGAAGCCATGGTGATCCCGTACGACGAACGCCTCCAGGTCCACCAACAGTCCGAGGCATTCACCGAGCACGACGAATGGGACTTCGCGGACACGCCCGCCGAGCACTATCCGCTGCTGCTGCATGCGCCGTACTTCGAGATCTATCGCAAACAGGTCATCAAGCAGGCGGACCTCGTCATGGCGATGTTCCTGCGCGGCGATGCGTTCACCGCGGAGCAGAAGGCTCGGAACTTCGCTTACTACGAGGCACGTACGGTGCGTGACTCGTCCCTGTCAGCTGCTCAGCAGGCAGTTCTCGCAGCCGAGGTCGGGCATCTGGACCTCGCCTACGACTACTGGGCCGAGACAGTCTTCACCGACCTCTACAACCTGCACGGCAACAGCGTGCAAGGTCTGCACCTGGCCGCGTTGGCCGGCGCGTGGACGGTCGCCGTCTGTGGCTTCGGCGGGATGCGGGACCACAACGGCTGGGTGACCTTCGCGCCGAGGCTGCCTCCTAAGCTGACCTGCCTGGCGTTCCGGATCCTGGTCGAGGGACGGGCCATCACTGTCAAGGTCGGCAGGAACTCGGCCACCTACCACCTCGTCAACGGCAAGGCGTTCACCAGCAGCCACCACGGGAAGGAGTTCACCATCGCCGTCGATGCGCCGGTGACGCTGCCGATTCCGGCTGCTCCCGAGGTCGCGCCCGTGCAGCAACCGATGGGTCGCAAGCCGATTCACCGCGACTGACCCGAAGGCCTGACCGGCGGAAGGGTCAGTGCTTCCAGCGGGTCAGACTCGCGATTTCCGCCGGGGACGCCCCGGCGAACAGCTCGACTTCAAAGCGACGTAACTCGGCGAGAGTGGTCGCCAGTTCCACACCGAAGGCGGTTTGCAGAGCGCGGTCCTTCTCGAAGGCGGCGACCGCTTCCTCCAGCGAGGAGGGCAGTGCCGCGATGCCGGCCGATGCACGTGCTTGCAAGGACAGCACCGCCGGGTCGCCATCCACCGGCGCTGGAAGCGACGCCTCCTCGGCCAATCCAGCCATCCCCGCGGCCAGGATTCCAGCGACGACGAGGTACGGATTCGCTGTCGCGTCAAAGCATTTCACCTCGAGATTGGCCGACTGCTGCCGATTGCCGGCCGGACCGGTGACGAACCGAAGTGCGGTCTCGCGGTTCTCCAAACCCCAACAGGCAAAGGCGCCGGCCCAGTGCGACGGAATCAACCGCAGGTAGGAGGCGACGCTCGGGGCGCCGACGGCGAGAAGGGCCGGGAGCCGGTCGAGGATGCCGGCGCTGAAGGAGACGGCGGTAGCCGAGAGGCCGAACTCCCCGTCGCCGCCGGTCATCACATTCATCTCGTCCGACCACAACGACAGGTGTACGTGCGCGCCGTTGCCCACCCCCTCGACCAGGACCTTGGGCGAGAAAGAGACCCGTAGGCCGTGGCGAAGAGAGACCGCGCGGATGGTCTCCCGCACCAGCACGAAGGTGTCCGCCGCGTCGACCGGGCTTTCGGCGGCTACCGAGATCTCCAGTTGACCGGCGCCGTATTCGGGATGGAACTGATCCAGTGCGACACCCTGGGAGGCCAGGGCAGCGAGCAGATCCACCGAATAGTCGGACAGTTCGCTGACTCGGATCATGCCGTAGGCCGGGCCCTGACAGGCGGGCAGGAAGTCGTCTCCATCACCGACACTGACTGCCCATTCCACCTCGAAAGCCATCCGGGCCGTCAGTCCGGCGACGGCCAGATCGTCGACCAGGCTGCTCGCCAACAACCGCGAGCACTGTGGATGGGCGACCCCCTCCTGGTCATACCGATCCACCGGCGCCCAGGCCCAGCCGGGTTGACCGGCCAGCACGGTGAGCCGAGCAAGGTCGGGATGCAGGCGGAGGTCACCGACTGGAGACCCCGCATAGGTGCCCGAGAGAATCATGTCGTCGAGCCG
>JACCQS010000194.1 GCA_013814015.1 Geodermatophilaceae bacterium
GCATTGAACTTTCCACTCTCGTGGGAGGGCGTCGAAGGCTCAGGAAAGTCACCGCGTGGTCCTCGTGATCCGAAAGGCCCGCGGCAGCCCAAGCGAAAATGAACAATCCGGCGACCAGCTCGTGCAATTCTCGCCGGCCCGGTAGAAGATGCGGTCGCTTTCCAGAGGCCTCATCGATTCAGGGGACGTCCGACTGAATGTCGACATCGATGAGATCGCCGACGTCGGGTGAGCATGTCCTCCGCCGAGTCCTACTACCTCTGGCTCACCAACGCGGCTGGTCACCAGAGGTTCCAGCGGTGGCTTGCCGACACATGGTGCCGCCACTTTCTCGTCGAGCGCCGCTGACCAACAGACGCTGTACCAGTCGGCGGTGAGCACGCGGGCCCGAGGCTGCGCGCACGGACATTCATCCGGTACCCCTCGGTCCTTTCGTCGGTCGCCACGAGTGGAAACCTATTGCAGTGCAATAGGAAAGGCTAAGACCGTTAGTCTGACGACGACCCGGCCCGGAACAACAGAGGCAACGCAACGATCCCGTGGTCGGCGTGGAGTGTTGACGCAGACCCGTTCGCACTCAACAGTGATCGCAACATTCGTTTGTCTAGGAGGACCCATGGCCGCGAAGGCTTCTGCACGTAAGGCCACCGCCACAATGGCGTCGGCCACAAAGAGCACAGCGAAGAAGACCGGGGCCAAGGGAGGCACTCCCAAGGCCGCTGCTGCTCGTCCGACGGCCCGCAGCAAGACCACGCTGTCCAAAGTGGGGGCGAAGTCGGCAGCCAAGAAGACGACAACCAAGAAGACGACCGCTAAGAAGGCACCGGCCAAGAGGGCTACAACCGCGAAGACGGCGGCCAAGAAGGCCACAACCGCCAAGACGGCTGTCAAGCGGGCCGCGAAGAAGGTGGCCGCCAAGGCGACTACCAAGAAGACGACTGCCAAGAAGACGACCGCGACGAAGGCGCCGGCGAAGAAGACCACTGCGAAGGCGTCTGCCAGCACTGGGGGCGGGACAAAGACGACACTCAAGAAGGTCGGGGCCAAGAAGACGACTGCGAAGAAGGCGCCCGCCAAGAAGGCCGCTGCCCGCCGCTAGGGGGATTGGACCTGAGCACAGCACGAGGCCGCCGTCGGCTGCGTACAGCGGCCCTGTCCTTCGACGCAATCCGCGCCGAACTCGGAGTTCGGCAAGGGTTTCCTACCGCTGTGCTGGCTGACGCGCAGGACAGCGTCGACCGAGGTCCGCAGGGTGCGCGGACGCGTCTCGATCTGCCATTCGTCACCATCGATCCGCCAGAGAGCCTTGACCTCGACCAGGCTCTGCACATCGAGCGCTCAGCCGATGGGTATCTGGTTCACTACGCCATCGCCGATGTTGCTGCCTTCGTGCGCCCCGGTGGCCCGATGGACAACGAGTCGTGGCGGCGCGGGGTCACCCTGTACAGCCCCGACACACGGACGCCGCTCTACCCGCAGCAACTCAGCGAAGAAGGAGCAAGTCTGCTGCCGGACAAGGACCGCCCGGCGTTGGTCTGGGCACTCACCCTCGACGCTGCCGGAAACCTGACCGGCGTCGAGTTGGCCCCGAAGATGGTGCGCAGCATCGCCAAACTGAACTACGCACAAGTGCAGGCCGATATGGACAATGCTGCCGCGCATGCGAGCATCGCCGCGCTGGCCGAACTCGGACCGATCCTGACCGACCAGGCACGTGGGCGAGGAGCCATCGAACTCCCCATGCCCGATCAGGAGGTGGTCCAGGCAGCCGACGGCTCGTGGCAGCTGTCCTTCCGGGCCCAGCTGCCGGTAGAGCGGTGGAACGCCCAGATCTCACTGCTGACCGGACGGGCGGCCGCGCAGATGATGCTGGATGCCGGCGTCGGACTTCTGCGCACTCTCCCGGCAGCCGATCAGCAGGCGGTTGAACAGCTTCGCCGAGTTGCGGCCTCGCTCACGATCAACTGGCCACCTGACGCATCCCCAGGAGAAGTACTGTCCACTTTGGACGGAAGCAGGCCGCAGGAAGCTGCCTTCGTCGACGAGGCGGCGGGACTGCTGCGCGGCTCGGGTTACACCGCCTTCGACGGGTCACCGCCCGAACATGCCGAACACGCCGGCGTGGGCGCCGCGTACGCACACGTGACAGCGCCACTTCGACGACTGGCCGACCGGTACGCCAACGAGGTGTGTCTGGCGATCCAGGAGAGCCGCGATGTCCAGGCCTGGGCACGAGATCGGCTCCCGGAACTTCCGGCCGCGATGACTGCCGGGGACCGCCACGACAGCGAGCTCGAACGCGCTTGCCTCGACTCGACCGAGGCAGCAATCCTCGCCGATCGCCGCGGTGAGATCTTCGACGGCGTTGTCGTCGAAGTCGATGACCGAGGCAACCGGGACGCGACGGTCGTACTCACTGACCTGGCTGTGCGGGCGCGATGCGTTGGACCCGGCCTTGTCCTGGGTACGACGGTGCGGGTCAGGGTCACCGAAGCCGACGTCGCCAGTCGTACGGTCCGCCTCACTGTGGCCCGGTGAACTTTGGGAACTGGGGTGCACCAAGCAGGACCAGTCGACGATCAGGGCACGTCGATGCCGTCCCATCGACCGGAGCGGGTCGTCTGCCTCGTTCCGTCGTTGACCGAGGCCATCGCAGCCACGGACCGACGAGTTCTGGTCGGGGTGACCGACTGGTGTACGCATCCGCCCGGTCTCGACCTGCCCCGCGTCGGTGGAACGAAGTGGCCCGATCTCGATGCAATCCGCGCGCTGAACCCCGATCTCGTGGTGGCCAATGCCGAAGAGAATCGCGCCGAAGACCTGGATGCGTTGCGCGCCAGCGGTATTGCGGTCTGGGTCACCGCCCCTGCCACGGTTGCGCAAGCCGTCGCCAGCATGCGTGCGTTGCTGTATGCCATCGCCGGCAGCGAGCCGGCCTGGCTCACCCGGACCCGTGAGGTCTGGCGGGCTCCCGTCCCGCTCGTGCCCCGCCGGCGAGCGGTGATAGCAATCTGGCGGCGCCCTTGGATGGTGCTGGGCAGGGACACCTTCGCCGGCGATCTGCTCCGAGGTCTCGGCGTGGACAACGTCTTTGCCGACCATCCCGAGCGCTATCCGAGAATCGAGTTGGGGGACAAGCGGATCAGCTCCGCTGATCTCGTCGTGTTGCCCGACGAGCCGTACCGATTCACCGCCGATGACGGCCCGGAAGCCTTCCCCGGCGAGGACGTTGCGCTGGTCAGCGGCCGGCACCTGACCTGGTACGGCCCGTCATTACTGGAGGCCCCGACAGTCCTGCGCGCCCAGCTCGCACCGGAGTCCTGACCCCGCAACGCGCGGCCGGACCCCAGCCCAGCTCAGCCGTAGGTGTGTTCGGACCCGGGGAATGTCCCGCCGCGCACATCGGCGGCGTAGGCAGTCGCCGCGGCACGAAGCACGCCATCTAGGTCGGCGTACTGCTTGACGAACCGCGGCACCTTGCCGGTGTTCAGACCAGCCATGTCCTGCCAGACCAGCACCTGGGCGTCGCAGTCCGGTCCAGCGCCGATCCCGATCGTCGGGATCGTCAACGCCTTGGTGACCTCTGCGGCCAGCTCACCAGGAACCATCTCCAGCACGACCGCGAAGGCGCCGGCTTCCTGTACGGCTTGCGCGTCGGCGAGTAGCTGGTCGGCACCCGCGCCACGACCCTGGATCTTGTATCCACCCAGCCGGTGCTCGCTCTGCGGGGTGAACCCGATATGGCCCATGACTGGAACGCCGGCCTGGCTGATCTTGAGGATCTGCGCGGCGACCCGTACGCCGCCTTCCAACTTCACAGCGTGCGCGCCAGCTTCTTTCATCATCCGCACGGCGGAGGCCAGCGCCTGCTCCGGGGATGACTCGTAGGACCCGAACGGAAGATCAGCAACAACCAGGGACCGTGAGGTCGCACCGACCACAGCGCGGACCAGTGGGAGCAGTTCCTCCATGGTGACACCGAGCGAACTCGGGTAGCCGTACACGTTGTTGGCCGCCGAGTCGCCGACGAGCAGCACCGGGATCCCTGCCTGATCGAAGATCGCGGCGGTGTACTGGTCGTACGCGGTCAGCATCGGCCAGGGCTCTGTAGATTCCTTGAGCGCCTGCAAGTGTGGGATGCGGACCCGCGCAGGACGCACCGCTCCGTAGACGCTGGCCTCGCCCGCGCTGTGCGCATTCGTCATGGTGACCTCCCAATCGCTCGCCTCCGCGCTCGCTCCGCTCCTCGCTCGCAGAGCTCGCTGCGATGCTCGTTCGCTGTCGGCTCGCCGCGCCGTCCCAGCCTGACACGCCTAGGACTCGACGGTCTCCCGCCAGCGACTGGTAATCGGGAGACGTCGGTCACGCCCGAAGGACTTCAGCGAGATCTTCGTGCCGGGAGCGAACTGGCGGCGTTTGTACTCCGCCCGGTCGACCAGCTGCAGGACCATGGCGACCGTCTCCGGGTGATGGCCGCGCTCGATCAGCTCCCGGTGGCCGAGGTCGCGATCCACGTAGTCGGCCAGGATCGCATCGAGAATCTCGTAGTCGGGTAAGGAGTCGCTGTCCTGCTGTCCTGGCCGGAGCTCGGCCGAAGGCGGTTTGGCGATCGAGTTGGCCGGGATCGGTTCGGTTTCGCCGCGTTGCGCCGCGGCGGAGTTCCGCCAACGGGCCAGCTTCCACACCAGCGTCTTGGGGACGTCCTTGATCGGCGCGAAGCCGCCCACGCTGTCGCCGTACAGCGTGGAGTACCCCACGGAGATCTCGCTCTTGTTACCGGTGGCAAGAACGAGGTGACCGTGCTCGTTGGACAGGCCCATCAGTAGGGCCCCGCGTACCCGGGCCTGGAGGTTCTCCTCGGCCAGGCCGGTCAACGTCACCGTGTCGAGGTAGGCAGCAACAATGGACTCGATGGCGATGGTGTCGAAGTGACAGCCGAGCCGGTCGACAAGATCACCGGCATCTCCGCGGGAATGCTCCGAGGAGTACCTGCTGGGCATCGACACCCCGTACACCCGGTCGGCGCCGATGGCGTCAACGGCCAGCGTCGCGACCAGTGCCGAGTCGATGCCGCCGGACAGGCCTAGGACGACGGATTCGAAATCGTTCTTGTGGACGTAGTCGCGCAGACCCAATACCAGGGCCCCCCAGACCTCCTCGAGATCGGGCATGGGTTGGAAATGCGGCACCGGCGGGAGGTGAGGACGCGTGCGTTGCGCTGCGTCGTCGTCCACCGGAAGAGTTCCTCTGCTGACCGTCATCGGACCTATCGGCCCAGCTCGCCTGCAGTGCCCGGGTTCGATCAGCAGATCGACCACCAGCAGCCGTTCCTCGAACTGCTCGGCCCTGGCCAGCAGCTCCCCGCCCGGACCGACGATCATCGAATCCCCGTCGAAGACCAGTTCGTCCTGCGCGCCGACGGTGTTGACGTAGGCAATGGTGGCCCCGGCCTCGGTGGCTCGGCGTTGGACAAGAGGTAGCCGTACGTCGTCCTTGGCACGCTCGTACGGCGACCCGTTGATGCAGACGATCAGATCGACGCCGGCCTGGCCGGCTACCGCGAACGGCCCGCCGTCGACCCAGAGGTCCTCACAGATAGTCACCGCCACGTCGATCCCCGAGCTGGTGAGGATGGGCAACCTCATGCCTGGACGGAAGTACCGGGCCTCGTCGAAGACGCCGTAGTTGGGCAGGTGATGCTTGTAGTAGCGAGCGGCCACGGCGCCGCGGTGCAGCACCGCGGCGGCGTTGCGGGCGCCCTCGTCGTGGGCGAGATAGCCGACCACGACAGGCAGGCTGCCGCACCCGTCCGAGGCGAGATCGGTTGCCAGGGCATCGAGTGCGGCCTGGCTCGCCTGAGCGAAGGATCTGCGCAGTACGAGATCCTCAGTCGGATATCCGGTGATCATCATCTCCGGAAAGGCAACCAGGTCGGCGCCGACCTCCAGCGCTGCCCGGGCTCGCGACCGCACTCGTGCCGCGTTCCCGGCGAGGTCGCCCACGCACATGTTCACCTGAGCCAGCGCGATCCTGAACGGTTCCATACCGTCATCTTCGTCCATACCTCGCAATGCCAGCCCCATGCGACAATGAGCCGGCCGACACTGCGAAATCAGGGAAGTTCCGCACGCGGCGCAACTCCAGGGCTTGTCAAGGCGTGTTAGTAGGTATGGGCGCGTTGACGAGCAGACCGCGAGAGCGAGCAGGTCGATGACGCAGCCATCCGTGCGGATCCGTCGGTTCCGGACAGGCGCCGCCGGACTGGCTGTCCTTTGCCTGCTGTTCGTCGCGACCGGCTGCAGCGAACCGTCTGACGCCACAGCAACGGCCGGCACGTCCGCGAAGGCCGTCGATACCTCCGAGCCCAGCCCACAGGCCGCACCGGCCGTCGTCAGCATGGATCCGCCGCTGGGGACCAGCGAATTCGCGCCGATGACTCCGGTCACCGTCGCAGCCGGCAACGGCACGCTGACCGACGTCGCCATCACCGACCCCGACGGCACATCTGTGACCGGCACGCTGTCGCCGGACGGCAAGGTGTGGCGCTCGGACCTTCTCGACTACGACACCAGCTACAGCGTGGCCGCCACAGCGCAGAATGCGGACGGCGTTGCCACCACAGCGCGCGGCTCCATCGATACCGTCGCAGCGCGGACCTACACGATGCCCTACCTGCTGCCCAGCGAGAGCATGGACAGCGTGGGCGTCGGCATGCCGATCGTGGTCACCTTCGACGAGGACATCGAGGACCGGGCAGCCGTTGAACGGCGTCTGGCCGTGACCACGACTCCGCCGGTGGTCGGAGCGTGGTCCTGGTTCGGCGATCGCGAAGTGCACTACCGCCCGCAGGAGCATTGGGCTCCGGGAACCCATGTCGTGGTCGACGTGGGAGTTTATGGGGTTCACCTCGGCGACGGCATCTACGGCCAGGAGAACAAGCATCTCGAGTTCGACATCCACGACTCGATGGTGGCCCAGGTCGACAACAGTGAGTTGGTCCTGCGGGTGTATCGCAATGGTGCCCTCGAACGTGAGATGCCGACATCAATGGGCAAGTCGGGTTTCGCGACGCCCAGCGGGACCTACCTCGTCATGCAGCAGGACCGGCGGTACACGATGGATTCCTCCACATACGGAACACCGATTGACGATCCGGAGGGCTACCGGACCGAGGTGGAGTACGCCAGCCGGCTTTCCTACTCCGGGATCTTCGTGCACGCCGCACCATGGTCGGTCGGCGATCAGGGCGTACGAAACGTCTCGCACGGATGCCTGAACGTCAGTACGGCCAATGCCGGCTACTTCTACGAGAACTTTGGTTGGGGTGACATCGTCCAGGTCACCGGTACGGGCGTGGCGCTGCAAGCCAGCAACGGTCTCGGCGACTGGAACGTTCCATGGGAGGAATGGATCCTCGGCTCTGCGCTGCGCTGATCTGCGCTGAGCTGACCGGGGCGACGTGTCCGGCGGTGTAACTCGGCGGTAACACGGCGAAGGCAGACTGCCAGATCATGGACCGTCAGCAGGAGTTCGTCCTCCGTACGCTCGAGGAACGAGAGATCCGCTTCGTCCGCTTGTGGTTCACCGACGTGCTCGGTTTCTTGAAATCGGTGGCTGTGGCGCCGGCCGAGATCGAGGCCGCCTTCGCTGAGGGCATCGGCTTCGACGGCTCAGCCATCCATGGCTTCGCTCGGGTCTTCGAATCCGACATGCTCGCCAAACCCGATCCAGGGACGTTCCAGGTCCTGCCATGGCCCAACGAGGCCGGCCCGGACTCCGCCCGAATGTTCTGCGACATCACCATGCCCGACGGTTCACCCTCCTGGGCCGACCCGCGGCACGTGCTCCGCCGAACTCTGTCCAAGGCCGCGGACATGGGATTCACCTTCTACACCCATCCCGAGATCGAGTTCTTCCTGGTCAAGGACCTGCCCAGCGACGGCACCGCGCCCCAGGCCGCCGATCACGGCGGATACTTCGACCTCTCCACCCACGATGTGGCCCACGACTTCCGGCGCCAGGCGGTGTTCGCTCTGGAGGCCATGGGTATCTCGGTGGAGTTCAGCCATCACGAGGTAGCCCCGGGCCAGCAGGAGATCGACCTGCGCTACGCCGACGCGCTCAGCATGGCCGACAACATCATGACCCTGCGCCATGTCGTACGCGAGATCGCGCTCGCCCAGGGCGTGCATGCGACGTTCATGCCCAAGCCGTTCACCGATCAGCCCGGTTCGGCGATGCACACCCACGTTTCGCTGTTCGAGGGCGACCGCAATGCCTTCCACGACGCCAGCGACCCGGTGGGCCTGTCCCAGACCGGACGCGGGTTTGTCGCCGGCCTGCTAAAACATGCGGTGGAGATCACTGCGGTCACCAATCAATGGGTGAACTCATACCGTCGACTGGTGTCCGGGGGAGAGGCACCGTCCTCGGTGTGCTGGGGCCGGGCCAACCGGTCTGCCTTGGTCCGGCTTCCGTCGTACAAACCGGGTAAGGCCAACTCGAGCCGCGTCGAGATCCGTTCACCCGATTCCGCGTGCAATCCCTACCTCACCCTCGCCCTGATGCTCGCCGCGGGGCTTCGCGGAAT
>JACCQS010000197.1 GCA_013814015.1 Geodermatophilaceae bacterium
AGATCGCCTGGGTCGTGGCCAGGATGTGCGCCTCGTTGAACGAGGTCAACAGACTCGACCCGCGATGCCCCGATGTGCCGAAGGCGACCTGCTGGCGCGGATCGTCGGGATCCGGTGTCTCGGTGAAATACCGGGTGACCAGGTGCGCAACATCGACCAGGTCAGCGGGCTGCGCCGGTTGCCCGGCACGGGAGTCCGTCATGCCCCGATCCTCGCGCACCGAGGCCAGCCGCGCCGTCATCCTGGGGGCCTCAGCGCCTGCTCCCGAAGACTCAGGGCGTCCCTGAGTCGAATCATTCGAGTCAGGGGTCCCCTGAGTCGGATCGGTTCCGACACGAGCATTGGGTTGTCTACCGAAATCTAGGGTTCTGCTTAGATGAGCCAATACAGTCCTCGACATGGATCCGATCCGTAACCCGTACGCCCCGGGTGCCGGCCAGCGGCCACCCGAACTCGCCGGTCGCGACGATGAACTCGCCGCCTTCGACGTACTCCTCGAACGGATCAGCGCCCGGCGCCCGGAACGGTCGCTGATGCTCACCGGCCTGCGCGGAGTCGGCAAGACGGTGCTGCTCAACCAGCTCCGTTCGGCGGCGATCGCGCGGGGGTTCGGGACCGGCAAGTGGGAGGCCCGCCCGGACCAGGACATCCGCCGCCCGCTGGCCGGCGCCCTGCACCTGGCGGTCCGTGAGATCGCCCCGCGACATCGGGCACCAGACCGGGTCGAACACCTCCTCGCGGTCCTCAAGGCGTTCGGCTCACGTCAGCCACCCGGTACGGCTATGCGGGACCGCTGGGTACCAAGCATCGACGGGCCGGCGGCGGTGGGCCGGGCGGACTCCGGCGATCTGGAGATCGACTTGGTGGAGTTGCTCACCGATGCAGCCGAGCTGGCCAGCGACGTCGGCTCGGGCATCGCGCTGTTCGTCGACGAGGTCCATGACCTCGGCCCCGACGATGTCTCGGCGCTGTGCGCGGCCTGTCACGAACTGTCCCAACTGGGCGCGCCACTGATCGTTGTCGGCGCCGGCCTGCCGCACGTGCCGGCCGTCCTGTCCGCGGCCAAGAGCTACTCCGAACGGCTGTTCCGCTTCTCTCGGATCGACCGACTCGACCGTACGTCGGCAGACCTCGCCCTGCGTGCACCGGCCGATCGGGAGGGCGTCGACTTCGAGTCGGCCGCGCTCGATGCCCTCTATGCGGCGGCCGACGGTTATCCGTACTTCGTGCAGGCCTACGGCAAGGTCACCTGGGATGTCGCCGGTGCGTCCCCGATCACGGCCGCGGATGTGGCGGTCGCCCGCCCGATCGCCGAGGCCGAACTCGCCGTCGGGTTCTTCGGGTCGCGGTACGAGCGGGCCACCCCGGCCGAGCGCGAGTACCTGCGTGCCATGGCCGACGACGCTGAGGACACAGGTGCCGGTCTGTCCAGCGCACAGGTCGCTAAGACGCTGAGCCGCAAGCCCGCGAGCCTGTCGCCCGCTCGTGACGCCCTCATCAAGAAAGGACTGATCTACTCCGCTCAACGCGGCCAGATTGCGTTCACCGTCCCGCATTTCGGCCGCTATCTCCGGAGGCAGACCTGACAGGCCCGCGAAAAGAATCCACGGTGACGATCATGGATGAAGGTTCACCCATTCCCGACCGGCACCCACGCTGGCACACTCGCCCACACGAGCAGAAGGGGGACCAGATGAGCCGCAAGAACACACGCGACCTGATCGCCGAGATCTACGCCGACTCCGGGGCTGACCTCGACGAGTTGGCCCGATTGCGCGACCGAGTCGACGAGGTGCAGAGCGAGGTCGTAGAGCAAGAAGAGTCCGACGGCATCGTCGTGGCGACAGGCAAGGCGTTCGAGATCATCCGAATCCTGGTGGAAGAAGGCGTCGTGAAGACGCGGCATCGGACCCAGGGCCCGGTCGACCACTCCCAATTGCGCTCGATCGTGGCGGCGAACCTCGCCTACCTACAGGCCACCCTGGGTGCTTTGCCCGGCCAGACACCGCCGCAGTAACACCGAGGCGTCGCGCCGCGCAGCCAAGGCGTGAGGTGCGCCAGGAGGGATCGCCGGTCCGTGACCGATCTGCCGACCGGGACCCTCACCCTGCTGTTCAGCGATATCGAGGGATCGACGAGCCTGTTGAGCCGGCTCGGCGACCGGTACGGCGATGTCTTGTCGGCTCAGCGGGCGATCATGCGCACGGCGATCACCGAGCACGACGGCCACGAGATGGGCACCGAGGGTGACAGCTTCTTCGTGGTTTTCGAGTCGGTTGCCGATGCGGTGAATGCCGCGTATCAGGCGCAGCGGGGTCTGAATGCCTACCCCTGGCCCGACGGCACTCAGGTCGGTGTACGAATGGGGCTGCACACCGGTGAGCCCCACAGGCACGAGGACGGGTACGTCGGCATGGACGTACACCGAGCCGCACGAGTGGCGGCATGCGCGCACGGTGGGCAAGTTCTGCTGTCCGCGGCCACGCACACTTTCGCGATTGCTGAGCCAGTCGACTTCCTGGACTTGGGCTGGCACCGGCTCAAGGACATTCCGGAGCCCGAGCATCTGTATCAACTCATCGCACAGGATCTGCCGCGAGAGTTCCCTCCGCCGAAGAGTCTGGGCTCACGGGCCACACTGCCGATCCCGTCGACGCCGATCGTCGGCCGGGAGGAGGAGTTGGCCGAACTGCAGTCGCTGATCACTGCCGAAGACGTCCGCCTCGTGACATTGAGCGGTCCGGGTGGTTGCGGAAAGACCAGGTTGGCCATCGCGGCCGCAGCGGCGCTGGAACAGGAATTCCCGGACGGCGTCTACTTCGTCGGGCTCGAGGAGGTCCGTTCCCTCGATGTCATGTGGACGACGATCGCCGAAGTGCTCGGTGCTGGTAGTGAGGGTTCGGCTCGGGCGAGTCTGCTGAACCAGATGGCCAACCGTTCGGCGCTGCTGCTGCTGGACAACCTCGAGCAGCTTCCTGGTGCAGCCGATGTGGTAGCCGACCTTCTCGCAGCGGTTCCGAAAACAGCCGTCCTGGCCACCTCCCGGCGGCCCTTGCACCTCTCCGAGGAGTACGACCACCCCGTGCCGCCGCTGTCGCTGCCTGCCGCCGAGAACGAGGCGGACTCCGGTGCGGTTCGCCTGTTCCTGCAGCGAGCGCAGATGGTCCGGCCGGGTTTCGCCCTCACCGATGACAACCGCGCTGCCGTGGCCGAGATCTGCCGGCGGCTTGACGGGCTGCCACTGGCCATCGAGCTTGCTGCGGCCAGGGTCAATCTGCTCAGTCCGCGGGCGCTCCTTGCACGGTTGGACGCCAGCCTGGAACTCCCCGGAATCCGGCCCGGCCGGCCAGCGCGCCAGCAAACGTTGCGGGCCACGATCGCGTGGAGCTACGGCCTGCTCTCCTTGGAACAGCAAGGCGTGTTCCGACAACTGGGAGTCTTGGCCGCTTCCTGCGATCTGGCGGCGTTCGGCACAGTGGTCGGCGCGCAAGGCGATCCGCTCGAGCTCCTGGCTCACTTGGTGGATGCCAGCCTCGTACAGGTGGATGAGGACCCCGACGGCGAGCCTCGGGTGCACATTCTCCAGACCATCGCGGCCTTTGCTCGGGAACGACTGGTCGAGGCTGAGGAGTTGGACGCGGCGCGTGCGCGGCATGCCCAGCACTACCTCACTGCCATCGCGGAACTCTCACCGCTGCTGCACAGCAGTCGCTTCCTGATCATCAGAGATCGAATCGAACTCGAGCTCGACAACCTGCGTGCGGCACTGGACTGGGCGCTGGGCACCGCGGCCGACCTGCCGCCATCGGACCGGTTGGGCATCGGGCTGCGATTGTGCCAAGAGCTGAGCTGGTTCTGGTACGCCTGCGGCTACCACGCCGAGGGACGCCGATGGCTTTCTCGAGCGGTCGAGGCTGCAAAAGGCGAACAGAGCAGCGCCCTGATGACGACGCTGCACGCGCTCGGTGTCGTGCTGCAACAGCACGGCGAGAACGTGCAGAGCCGGGACCTGCTGCTCAGATGTCTGGATTTCTGGCGCCGGAAGGGCGATCCCAACAAGATCGCGCTGGAACTGAACAGTCTGGCTTGCGCTCAACGCGCACTAGGTGAACCCGAGAGTGCAAGGGGCCTCTTCGACGAGAGCATCACCATCGCCCGCACGATCGGTGATGACGCGCGGCAGGCGGCCGCGTTGTCCAATCTGGCGCTTCTCGAGCTCGACGAGAACCATCCCGATCGGGCGGTTGTGCTGCTGCGGCAGACATTGACTATCGACCAGCGGTTGGGCGACACGTGGGGCGTCGCGCACGACCACAACAATCTAGGCGCGGCGATGGTCCGAGCCGGTCAGATCACTGAAGCTCACGACATCCTGAGAGAACACGCAGCCAGCGCGGTGGCGCTCGGCGACATGGAGCTCAGCATCAACTACCTCGAGGCGTTCTCGCTGATCTTCGCCGAATCCGGGGACGCGCCGCGAGCCGCCAGGCTGCTCGGCGCAAGCAAGGCACTACGGGAGTCCGCCGAGTTGCCTATGGCCGCTCCTGACGAAGCGATCCTCGAGCTCTCGATCAGCAAGGCCCGCGGTCTTCCGGACGCCTCTACCTGGGCGGCCAACGTGGCGGCCGGGTCCGAGTTCTCCCTCGACGATGCCCTCGCGGACGCGCTGCGGTAAACCTGAGCGGTGGGTGAGGATGGGGCAATGAATTCGACCCCACCTGCGGATGCAGCCCCCCTCCATGCCCCCACCCCGCGGCGGATCGCCGACCGATACGTCGAGACGATGACGGACCTGAATCCCATCCTGGGCACCATGCTCGGGACCACACCATCCGATGACCGGCTGCCCGATTTCTCGCCAGCGGGAATCACCGCCGCTGATGACGCTGCCCGGTCCACGCTCGCCGAACTGGACGCCGCACCCGACACCGATGACGTACTGGAGCTGCGCTGCGCCCGACTGTTGCGCAATCGGCTCCGGGCCAGCCTGGCGCTCAGCGAGGCGGGCGAGGACCTCCGTACGGTCAACAACATCTTCACGCCGATGCACAGCACTCGGCAGGTGTTCCTGCTGATGCCGGCCGCCACCGAACAGGACTGGGCGGTGATCGCCCGCCGGATGGCGCGCGTCCCGGCCGCCTACGAGAGTTACCGGGCGGCCTTGACCGAAGGCGCATCGCAGGGCTTGTACGCCGCACCGAGGCAGGTCGACGCGCTAGTGAGTCAGCTCGGCCAATGGCTGGGATCCGGGTCGGACCAGTCGTGGTTCGCCTCGTTCGTGTCCGACGCTCCGCATGCCGATCCGCTGCGTGACGAGCTGGAGGAGGCGGCCCGACACGCGACCGAGTCGGTGCGGACCACCCGAGACTTCCTTCAGGGAAGGTATCGAAGCGGCGCCGAGGGTACGCCGGACGCCGTTGGTGCCGAGCGCTATTCCCGGGCGGCCATGCAGACACCGGCGCCGAGCTCGACCTCGATGAGGCCTTCACC
>JACCQS010000209.1 GCA_013814015.1 Geodermatophilaceae bacterium
ACGTCCGTGACGCCGTTGTCTGCCAAGAGCCGGGTCATGCGGCCCGTCTCACCGCTGCTCCACTCGTCGGACGCCTCGCCGATGTCCACGCTGGTCGCCACGTAACCGAGTTGGCCGAAGCGGGCAAAGCGTACGGACTCGGTGCACTGATTCTCAGCGACGACAAGGATGTCTAGCCGCCTGGTCGTGGATCCTTCGGTACTGGTTACGGCGCTTTGTGATGGCGGAGCGACCGGGGCCGTGGCCAGAGAAGCCCTGCGTGGCCGCGACGACGTGCATGCGCCGCATCTCATCGACGTCGAGATCACCCACGCATTGCGCGGGATGGTGCGTCGGGTGCTGAAGGCAGCCGAGGCTGGTGAGGTACTTGCCGCTGCGCTGGTGTTTCCGCTGACCCGCTGGGGCTTGCTCGGCCTGATGCCCCGCGTGTGGGAGCTACGAGACACCGTGAGCGCGTACGCCGGAGCCTACGTCGCCTTGGCGGAGGCGCTGGATGCCGAGTTGCTGACCTTCGATGACCGCCTCCACCGAGCAGACGGCCCGACCTGCCGGATACGGGTCCCGGGCTGAACCTGCCCATCTCCCCATGTTGATCATGGTAATGCGGCGGGTTGTTTACCAAAATGAGTCGAACTACCCCCGATATTCCGATGATCAACTGGCCTGGCGCAGTCCATGTCGGGACCGCGCCGCAGAATGGTTGACATGAGCGAGAAGTATCTGGGCAAGATCGCCGCGCTGCTGCGCAAGGCGGAGTCGACCGACAACGAGCACGAGGCCGACGCCTACCTGCAGGCCGCTCAACGGCTGGCCACCCTGTCCTCGGTGGATCTGGCCGTCGCCCGGGCGCACGTCGCGCAGTCCGAGAAGCGCCCGAGCCCCACCCAGCGGACGGTGTCGATCGGGGAGCCGGGCAAGCGCGGCCTGAAGACCTATGTCCAGCTCTTCCTGGAGATCGGCCGGGCCAACAACCTGACCTGCGACATCGCGTCGAATTCCAGCCGGGTCTTCGCCTACGGGTTCGACACCGACATCGATGCCGCCGAGGCGCTCTACGCATCCCTGGTAGTGCAGATGGTCCGGGCCTCGGATGCCTATATCAAGTCCGGTCGGTACGCAGAGGAGTTGGTCGCCCGCCAGGTCAGGGTCGAGGGCAGCGGCCGGTACAACTACTGGGCGGGAAACATGCGCTACGACTACGTCGAGCAGGAGCGCCCGGTGCATCCGAGCACCGCCCGGATCAACTTCAGTTCGCCTTCGCCGTACGGATCGGCAAGCGGCTGGCGGCGGCGAAGAAGTCGGCCCAGGAGCAGGCGGTCGCCGAGGACCGAGGAACCGGTGTCGAATTGGTGCTCCGGGCCCGCGGGGTGGAGCTGGCCGACCACTACAAGGCGACGTCCACCGCTCGCGGGTCGTGGCGAGCGACCAGTTCCAGCGCCGGTTACTCCGAGCTGTCCCAGCGAGCCGGCGACAAGGCCGGGCGGACGGCCCGGCTCGGCGGGGAAAAGGCGATCGGGGGAGCGCAACGCCGGATCGGCGCATGACCAGTCGCCGTACCGCGTCTATGGCGCGGCTTTGACCGAACCGAAGTCTCCGGACGCGGACATCCCGGCGATGCGGGATCGGCAGCGGGGGCAGGTGTACGACGCGGAGAATCTGGTGCATCGCATCTTCGACAGATCCGCGGAGTTCCCGGTCGTCGAGGTGGCTGGCTCGCGCCTGACGCTGCCCGTGGAACGGCACTTCGCCACGCTTCAGTCGGTGCAGAGTTACCTCGACGCGGTGCTCGAATCGGCACCTGTTCGTAGGACATGGTCGAGGGCCGCGGTCGCAGTTGCGGTACGGGAACGCAGCGGTCAACAACAGGCCGACTATCAGCGGCTCACCGCGGTCATCGCGGTGCCCCTGCATTCCGGGAACCGCGCCTGGGCACTGCGGGAACTGGTCATCTTGCACGAACTGGCCCATCACCTGGCCGACTCGGATGAGGAGCCGCACGGCCCGGGCTTCGCGGGGCGGCTGATCTCACTGATCAGTGTGGTGATCGGCGAGGAGGCCGGCTTCCTGCTCCGTACGACCATGTGGGACAACGGCGTACGTATCGGCTGAGTCCGGCCAATCGCGCCGTTTTCGCGATAACTGTCGGGATGAGACGATCAATTGCGCCGTTTTCGCGATAAGGACGACGCTGGATGTCGCCCGTCGCGTCGATCGCGGACGGCGGCCAGGATGCTTAGGCGAAGATTTCGCAGCGGGCGCCCACCGCGGCGTACGTACCGAGGGCGCGTCCATCTCGCGTGCCCAGGGCCACGTCGCCAGCCGCCGCAGCCAAACCGACCAATGCGTCGTAGACCGCGCCCCCGATGACACCGAGAGCCGCGAGCATGCGGGGAAGATGCAGCGTTGCGTCGGCGGTCGGGGCGATGGCCGGCGCGAAGCGCGCCTCGATCAGCCGTACCGCGTCTTGCGCAGTCAGGCGGGCATCGCCGGGCAGCCGGGTGAGCACCGCATAGGTCTCGGCCAGCGAATGCGTGGTCAGCACAGCCGTTCGATCACCGAGCCGCCGCCGCACCAACCGGTGTGCAGTGTGCGCACTCAGCAACAGCGGGATGGCAGCGCTGGTGTCCAGCGCGAGTGTGGTCACCGACGGTGCGCGTCGAGAAGCCCGAAGATCATCTCGTCGTCGACGCTAGTCGAGGACGTGGCGACGAGTTCCCCGTCAACGGTTCGTAGCCGGGCAGTACGAGACGTCGGGATCAGGGCGAGCCCGGACCCGTACAGACTGAGCTCCACCGTGCTGCCGGCGCGCAGCCCGAGGGCATCACGTAACGCTTTCGGAACCACTATGCGCCCGACCGAGTCGATCGTAGTTTCCACTGGCAGGACGCTACCAAGAGATTGGTAAGCGGGATGGCATGGCCGTTGTTCTCAGGAGTTCTCCGGCGGGGTGAGCAGGCGCCGGCTCAGGGGCGACGCGGTTGCGCCGTGCAGGACGACCGAGGCGACGATGCACGCGGCCACGGTCCAGAACAAGTTCCGCGACTCGTCCACACTCAGGATGTCCAAGCCGAGCGCAACGGCCACGTAGTAGAGCGAGCCGACGCCCCGTACGCCGAACCAGGCGACGAAGGCTCGTTCGCGAGCCGGCATCGACGAGCCGACAAACGCCACGGCGGTTGCCAACGGGCGGATGACGAGCAGGAGCACCGGCACCAGCAGCCAGCCGGCCCAGCCAACCTCGCGCACTCCGGCCGTTGTCGCCATGGAGCCGAGCAGCAGGATCACACCGAGCTCGCAGAACTTCTCCACCACCTCGGCGCCGTCATGCACCCGACGGTTGGCCTCGTGTCCATGCTCGTAGCGACGGAAACCGACGCCGGCCGCGAACGCAGCGAGGAAGCCGTAGGCGCCGGCCACCTCGGTCAGGCCGTAGACGAGCAGCACGGCGGCGACCGCGATCCAGCCGTCGAGCGCATCGTTCATCAGCCGGCGGTCGCGCAACCACACGACGCCGGCAGCGATCGCGTACCCGCCTGCGGCGCCGAACACCACCCCGACGAGGATGGCGTAGGCGACGTCTGCGGCGAGCCATTTCCAGAGGCAGTCGGATCCACCCTCGGCCGCGACGAACGCGCCAAGGAATACGAACGGAAACGCCAGCCCGTCGTTCAGGCCAGCCTCCGCGGTCACCGCGAATCGCGGTTCGTGCTCGTCCTCGTCGCCCGGCG
>JACCQS010000213.1 GCA_013814015.1 Geodermatophilaceae bacterium
CCGCAGTCGAGATGGGCCGAGCCGTCGCGCCCTTCAACGACGTGCTGTCCATGCTCGGAGGGAGCCCCCTCGTCGACGGGCTGGCCATGTACGTCGGATCCTGCGGCACCGTTGCCGTCCCAGGACCTACGGGATACACGCTGTCGACCGTGCTTGCCTCGCGCGCCGTCAACTTTGCCGACGCACTAGATGTGCACCTCGTCGATCAGACGACGACACCGGCAGGCGTCAAAGACCCGCTCCGGCGAATCGCCGCATGGGAGACCGCGGCCCTCGGCTACCTGGCCGGGCTCGCGGACAGCTCGGTGTCCCGAGCGGTGGCACATTCCCGAGACCGTCAGGTCTTCGGGAAGTCCCTCGCCCAGATAGAGACCGTCCAGCAACGCCTCGCTGACGCGGCGACGGTGTCGGATGCGCTCGTGCTCTCTGCCCAAGAAGGAGCTTCAGGCCTTCCCGCCCTGGCACACGCGACCTCGACGATCGGTAGCGTCATGAGCCACTGCCACCAGGTCTTCGGTGCCATCGGTTTCACCCTCGAGTTTCCCATGCAGCGCTACTCCCGCCGCGCCAAGGCGCTGGCCTCCTTCACCAACGCCTGGATCGACCAGCGGTTGGAGGCCGCCGCGTGAAGACATTGATCGTGACCGGTGGCTCCGCGGGCATCGGGCGGCAGATCGCCCACCGGCTCGCATCCGATGACAACGAGGTCGTTCTGGTGGGCCGGAACACGGACCGGTTGAAAGAGGCCGAAACCAGTCTGGTCAACGACGGACTGAACTGCCGGACAGCGCCGTTGGACGTCCGCGACGCCGACGCTGTGAAGCACCTGGTCGAGAACCTCCCACGCGTCGACGGCGTGGTGAACAACGCCGCCGGTAACTTCACGGCTCGCACCATCGACCTGTCACTCAACGGATTCCGCGCAGTGGTGGAGATCTCACTCTACGGAACCTTCAACTTCTCCACGGCCGTTGCTCGGCGTCTGATCGCCGAAGGCCGTCCAGGCGCCATGTGCAACATCATCACAACCTATGCATGGACAGGGGCTCCTGGCGTCGCACATTCGGCGGCCGCAAAAGGGGGCATGCTCGCCTTCACCAAGTCGGTGGCCGGCGAATGGGGCGAGCACGGCATCCGGGTCAACGCTGTGGCCCCAGGCTTCGTCCCCACCGAAAGTGCGACCACCCACATTCTCTCCTCGCCCGCTGCAGCCGACCGCATGCTGGAACGCATTCCGCTCGCGAGGTTTGGCCGGACTGAAGAGATCGCCGAAGCGGTCGCCTTTCTCATGAGCGAGCAGGCTGCCTACATCACCGGCAGCGTTCTCACCGTCGACGGCGGACGGTCCCTGGGACCGTCGATGCACGAGATGCCCTCAAAGCAGGACCTCACGTGAACATCCCTCGAACGGGGACGAAAGCGTGGGCAATTCGCTCCTGCCAGTCGTCAGTGGCGTCACGATGGGTTCCCGCATAGCGACACTCGTCGGGACAGACGGTGAGCTCTTTGATGCGTGACCGGGACCGATACCCGCGGTGATTCCTCGATCCGCGCTTGTCCGCCGCAGTCCAGGACAGCGAGCCATTCTCTGCGTGTGCCTGGTGGTGGTGTACGTGATTTGGGGAACGAGCTATCCCGCAATTCGCGTGATGGTTGCCCCCGCGCACGGCCAGGGGCTACCCACAATTTTCGGTGCCGGCTCCAGGCTCTTGCTGGCAGGGATGCTCCTGGTCTGCGTCGCGACCGCGAGTAGGCGCGGCCGCGCCGCGATCCGCCGAGTGGAGGGCCATCGCCTGCGCGCTTCGATCCGCGCCGGACTCCTGCTGAGCTTCGGCACCGGAATCCTGACGACGTTTGCCGCTCGGACCGTGGAGTCCGGTGTCCTTGCGACCCTGATGGCAACTTCGCCGCTGTGGACCGCATTGCTGCTGGCCGTAACGAACCGCCACATGCCAAGCACCCTTACCTTCTTGGGCCTCGGCTTGGGAATTGGCGGCGTGGCGTTTCTCGGCAGCGACTCGGAATTCAACGTTGGTCCCGGGATCATCTTGGCCGCGGCCGCTGCCCTCACCTGGAGCATAGGGTCGTGGTACACGGCCCACGTAGAGCTGCCGACCCAGGTGCTCTATGCGAGCGGTGTCAGCCACATGGTCTCCGGATCCGCCCTCCTGCTAATCTCAACAGCCTCGGGTGAGGTACCACAATTGGTCTCCGGGTCGATTTCGCAGGCCAGCTGGATCGCTCTGGCATATCTCACCTGCGTCTCGATGACCGGCTTCGCCGCATACTCATGGCTGCTTGTGAACGCTAACCCGCTGATGGCGACGACCCACGCGTTCGTCAATCCAGTTGTCGCCGCGCTGGTCGGCATCCTCGTCCTCGAGGAGAAGCTTCGACCGGCCGTGCTCGTCTCGGCCGCGCTGGTCGGGGCTGGGGCGCTACTTGTTCTCTCGCGCGACGGACTGTCGGTTCGGCGCCGGCTGCGTCGCGCTGCGGAGGAGGCAACTCGGGCGCCCAGGCGATCTTATAGGCGGTCACGGTAGAACCTTTGAGGCCGCTGAGGCTCTTGAGGTAGCCGGGCCACCAGTGCGCCAACGGCTGCGTGCCGGCCCGCTCGTCTATGACGGCGCCCCGGTCGAGTTCGGTGCGCTTGTGAGCAAGCCAGCGGTCTGCCTCAACCTTGGTGGCGAACGTGGTGGCTGCCGGTACTAGGCGGTGAGTCTCTGGGTCAAGGTAACGGTCCTGCCAGCGGCCAGCTGAACGTGGTTGGCGAACGGACCCCCCCCAACTGCGTCGTGAACGCGTCATCTGCATTCGCCCCTAGGATGCCGCTGTGTGCCTCGATCGTCCGGTAATGGCACATTCATGGCCTAGATGGAGGGTCAAAAGACAAAAGCCCCGGTCGGCCCTCGTAGCTCAGGGGATAGAGCAGTGG
>JACCQS010000437.1 GCA_013814015.1 Geodermatophilaceae bacterium
CACTTCGGCTGCACCCGCAAAGCCATCCACGCCGACCTCGACCACCACACCCGCCACCCCGACGGGCCGATCGCGGTCTGCAACCTGTGCTGCTACTGCCGCACGCATCACCGGCTCAAACACCAAGCACCGGGCTGGACCCGCGACTTCCAGGCCGACGGGACCCTGACCATCACCACCCCCACCGGAACCACCCGACCACCAGGACCCGACACCGAACCCGCTTGGCCCGCACCAGCCCCCGTACCACCGACGCCGACCACGACGATCGACTCGCCGATAAAGACGACGGCTCCGAAGCCGGACAACGACCCGCCACCGTTCTGACCATGCGGACGACGACCCGCCACCGTTCTGACCACCCGGACGAACCCCGGCCGTCTGACCGACACATGGGCCACCGTGATCCGAGAGGCGAACGGTACCGGCCCCAGCCGGTCACGCCCGGGTGCCGACGCCCCGTTGCTGGCTCGACATCCAGAGCGGGTGAAGGCCGCGTCAGCGGGCAAACCCACCACGACGGGTGTGCGCGCTAAGTAATCAGCTGTCTCAGGGTGTCTCAGCCACATACGGTGGCCCAGACGGCAGTCTTGATCAATACCTGTCAGGGCGTGCAACCTGTGAGGAGGGGCGCATGACCATCCGGTACCCAGCTCCGCTTCGGCCCGGCGACCGGATCGGGATCACCGCGCCGTCGAGCGGAGTGCCGGACGACCTACGCCCTCGTCTCAACTTCTGCATCGATCATCTCCGACAGCGCGGTTACCAGGTCGTCGTCGGCGACTGCATGGACGGTACGAAAGCCGCGAGCGCGCCAGCTGTCTCACGTGCTGACGAGTTGACCGCCATGTTGATCGATCCGGACATCAGAGCAGTGGTTCCGCCGTGGGGTGGGGAGCTGGCCGTTGAACTCTTGCCGCATCTAGATCTGACCGCGGTCGCCGCGTCGGACCCGACCTGGCTGGTCGGGTACTCCGATCTGTCGACGATGTTGCTGCCATTGACGACCGTGACGGGCATCGCCTCGGTGCACGCGCAGAACCTGATGGACACCCCGTACCGGATCGCCGAGCCGCTGCACTCGTGGCTCGAGGTGGTCGCGTTGCCGACCGGAGCGAGCTTCTCCCAAGCGGCCGCTGCGCATCATCGTTCGAGCGGGCACGACAGCTGGCAGGACACTCCGACGATCGACGAGTACGCCCTGGATACCTCGGGAACCTGGAGCCTCTTGGATCCGGCTGTCGGTGACGTTCGCGCCTCCGGCCGGCTGATCGGCGGCTGCATCGAGACCGTCTCGGTACTGGCGGGCACCGCGTACGGGGACCTGCGAGCCTTTGCAGCCGATTCCGCGCCCGAGGGATTGATCGTGTACGTCGAGGCAGCCGAGAACGGGGCCTTCACCATCGCCCGCGATCTGTGGCGAATGCGCTTGGCGGGGTGGTTCGAGCACGCGAACGCCGTACTCGTGGGACGTACGAACGCTCCTGGCGCATCGGGGTTCAGCCAGCTCGACGCTGTGCGCAGCGCACTCGCCGACCTCAACGTCCCAGTCGTGGTCGACGTCGATTTCGGTCACGTACCGCCGCAACTCACCCTGGTCAACGGTGCCTTGACCGACCTCATTTTCGCCGGCTCGACGAAGACCATCACTCAGCAGCTGGCCTGACCGCGGTGCACGTCGGGACCCCTTGAAGATCGGTCCTCACCAGGAATTCACGGCACCGCCAGGCAGGCTGTCCACCAGCTACTGCGACGGAGGGGCTCATGGTCGATCGAGGGAGAACCCGGATTGGGATTCTCGTTGCCGTTGCGGCGTTGGTCCTGTCCTTGGCCGCCTGCTCGGGCGAAGGCGCTGATCAGGCGGCCACCGTGTCATCAGAGGCCTCACAGCAACCACAGGTCCAGCAGGAGCCGCCGCAGGACTACGCCATCGACGAATGCCTGGTCGGTGTCTGGACCACCGTGTCCCAGCGTGAGCAGACAACGGTCAATGGGGAGCAGGTGGTCCTCATCGATGTAGGGCGCCAGCTCAGCTTCTCCTCCGACGGCGTGGAGGTCGTCACGTATCTGAACACCCCAGCCGCCGTGCAGGATGCCACCGGCGAGGCCCTCGGGGAGGTCACCCATTCCGGCGAATTGACCTATCAGGTGAATACCGACGAGCCCGGGACGATCAGCTTCGATCCGACCGGCGGTGAGTTGAGCGCCACCTTCGACATTCGCGGTCAGTCCGCGACCCTCACCGGCGAAGGAGGCAGCGGCCCCGTGACCTACACCTGCTCGGCAGCCGAGCTGACTCAAAGCGCAACGGGATACGAGGCAGTGTTCACCCGCGCTACGTAGCTGGTCTGAAACTGCATCATCCGTCGATGTCGTCGGCATCCTCGTCATCGCGGGCCAGCCAGGTCGCCAACCGTTCGACGGGGACCTCGAAGTCGGGGTTCTCGTCCACGAAATCGCGGAGCCGGTCGGCCAGCCAGGCCAGACTGACCGTCTCCTCGCCGCGCCGTTCGGCGAGCTCTTCGATGCCGCGGTCGGTGAAGTACATGTCGCGGTACGGGCGGGTCTTAGTCGTGCAGACCGGAGAAGGCGTCCACGACCACTTCTTCCTGCTCACGATCGTGGACCGAGTGTGAGCCGGTCGCCGGGCTTGCTGCGGCATCCCGCGACACCCGGCGCAGCTGACGCCCGTCGGCGAGCTGTTCTGGCAGGTGCAGGGCCATGAATGGCCAAGCGCCCATGTTGGCCGGCTCCTCCTGCACCCACACGACGTCGGTGGCATTCGGGTATGTCGCCAGTAGATCGTTGATCTCACCGGCCGGCAGTGGATAGAGCTGCTCCACCCGCAGCAGCGCAACCTCGCCGGCGCCGCGCTTCTCCCGCTCGGCGCCGAGGTCGTAGGCCACCTTGCCGCTGCACAGCAGTATCCGCTTGACCGACTCGCGATCGATGGGTTTGCCGCCTAGGCCAGGGTCGTCGAGCACCGGGAAGAACCGGCCCTGGGTGAACTCGGCCACCGAGCTGACCGCGGCCTTGTGCCGCAACAGCGATTTGGGCGTCAGGATGATCAGCGGTCGCTGGCTGGTGCTCAGTGCCTGGCGGCGCAGGAGGTGGAAGTAGTTGGCCGGCGTCGTGCAGTTGGCCACCGTCATGTTGTTCTCGGCGCACATCTGCAGGAAGCGCTCCGGCCGCGCACTGGAGTGGTCGGGGCCCTGACCTTCCAGGCCGTGGGGCAGGAGCAGGACGACACCGGATCGCTGGCCCCACTTCGCCTCACCGGAGGAGATGAACTCGTCGATGATCAACTGCGCTCCGTCGACGAAGTCACCGAACTGCGCCTCCCAGAGCACCAGCGCCTTGGGATTGGCCACCGAGTACGCGTACTCGAAGCCCAGGGCCGCGTACTCCGAGAGCAGCGAGTCGTACATGAACAACTTCGCCTGACCGGGGTCGAGATTGGTCAGCGGCGTGTACTC
>JACCQS010000323.1 GCA_013814015.1 Geodermatophilaceae bacterium
CGCCGACGTCGACTGATACCGGCTTTCCAATAGATCGCTCGTGGGTGAGAACCCCGGCGGGATTGTCGACCAGCCCTTCCCCAACCGCCCCGGTGTAAGTCGGCGGTTCTGTTGACGGCAACGCTGACGGCAACGCTGCGCCATCTGCTCATCCGCCGGTGATGCGTTCAGCCAGATCTCAAGCTCAAAATGGACGTCAGCGGACGTCAGAAGCGGGGGTCTGCCAGCCTCGTAATCGGGCGAGTTCCCGGTTCAAATCCGGGCGTCGGCTCCCCTCTGACCTGCGGCGAGGACTAACCGTTATCGCCTCGAATCGCGGTCTGACGGCAACGCTGACCATGCGCGCTCCGCCGCGTACCATCCGCCGAATGCCGGTTCGCACCGTCCTAGAACGCGGGCCCAAGGGGAAGAAGGCGGTGGCCTTCGCTGTCGACTGGCCGGGCTGGTGCCGGGGGGCGAAGACCCCCGAGCTGGCGCTCGAGCTGCTCGAGTCGTATCGCGAGCGGTACCGTCCCGTCGCCGTCGCGGCCCGGATGGCCGACGAGTTCGACGCCGCGGGATCTCTCGACGTCGTCGAGGACCGGGTCGGCCCGGGCTCGACCGACTTCTGGGGTATCTCCTTCGCTCCCTGCGGTCTAGAGCACGAACCGATGGATGACACCGAGATCGACCGCAAGATCGGGCTGCTGCGCGCCTGCTGGGAATTCTTCGACGCGGCGGCGGCGCGGGTGTCCGCTGACATGCGAAAGGGCCCCCGTGGCGGTGGGCGCGATCGCGACCAGATCATCCGCCACACCATCCGCACCGAAAGCGAGGACTTCGCGAAGCGATTGGGATTGCGGGTACCAGAGGGCGGTGCGCTCACGCCGAAGGGCCTGCGTGACTACCGAGAGACATATGTCGCCACCATGCGGGCGTACAACGCCGGCGAGGGCAAGCGCATGCGATCGTGGAACCTGCCGTTTCTCATTCGCCACAGCGCATTCCATGCGATGGACCACGCGTGGGAAATGGAAGACAAGGACCTCACCGCGCCCAAGGTGGCCTCCTCGGGAAGCAACGGCTGAGGCGTCCTTCCCCACCTCACGAGTTAAGTGGCGTACGTTGCCTGTTTCATGGACTAGTATTCTGGTCTATGAGTACGTTGCCGCTCTCGGAGGTGAAGGCCCGCCTTTCGGAGATCGCTGATGAAGTCGATCGAACTCACGAGCGCGTCCACGTTACCCGCAACGGTCGCGAGTACGTCGTCTTGGTCTCCGCCGAAGACTTGGAATCGCTCGAGGCCACGATCGAACTGCTCAGCGATGAATCTGCCAAGGCCCGAGTACGCGAGGCCGAAGCTGCTGTAGCCGCCGGCGATCTGACGACAGCCGAAGAGATGGCAGCGCTGATGGAAGGCCGTCGTCAACGCGAGCCACGTGGCCGATGATTCAGCGCGTCCGCCGTACAGCATCGTCCTCGCCCCTGGGGCGCCGCGAGCGCTGACTGAGTCACTTCCTGCATCGGCCGCCTTCGCCGCGTGGGAGTTCATCATCGGCCCGCTTGTTGAGAAGCCGCGGCTCGTCGGCGTTCCACTGCGTGCGCCTTTCGAGGGCCTTTGGCATGCGCGGCGAGGGGAGTACCGGATCCGCTACCGGATCAACGAGGCTGAGCGTCAGGTGATCGTCGTCGACATCGACCACCGACGCGACGCGTACAAGTCCCAACTTTGCGACAGATGACCACATGCCAGCTCCTCGCGACCGCAGAGCTGGAGGTCGAATTCGCCGGCGGACTTGGTCAGGATGGGGCGACCACCATCTGACTGAACTCCGCGGCGGTCATCACGTGCGCGGTCGAGAACGCGAGAATGCTGAGCGTCGTGCGGTGCACGTCGTCGGCCGTCAACGCGTCCATCGTCAGCGAAGTGGAGAGCCCACAGATCCTGGTACTCCTGACGCAGGGGCTCGCCGTGCCGGACCACCACCCGAACGACAGCAGTCGCTTCCTCTACGGCCAGGCGTGCACCGTCATCGTGACGGTCTCGCCCTCGTCGTCGAGCCAGTACGCCTTGATCGCGTATGCCATGAGTCTCGCAGTCCGCGGCTACCATCGAGGCATGGATGAGACCGCGAAGACGCCGGAAACCTGCCCTGAGTGCGGCGCGCTCATGGGCGACAAGACTGCGCACTCGGAGTGGCACGAGCGGACCCTCGACGCCCGCCTGCGCAAGGTGACCGGACAGGTGACCGAGCAGGTCCAGGAGCTTGCTGACAAGGCGCGGAAGCTGGGCGACCGATCGAACTGATGCCCCGCCATCCCGACGCTGCGACGACTAGCGCAGCGACCGGAAGTGGGCGAGCACGGCGAGAACCCGGCGGTGGTCATCCGGTGACTCCTCGAGGCCCAGTTTCAGGGTCAGCTTCGAGCTCGGCGTACAACGGCTGCATCGCCGTGCCGAGGTCGGCTAGCTGGGAGGCGGTTGCGGTCGACGGCCATAGAGACCGTGACCGGGATGGGTGCGCGCTGAGCCAGCAGCGGGACAGCCGCGCCAAGACCTCCGGCGCTGAGAGACAGCGGGCGGATGCCCTGCGCGAAGTCCCGCAGCTCGGCCCGTGCGTGACGCAGCTCCGCCAAGACCTCGGCCAACCCGTCGCGCTCGGGGCTGGTGACCTCCGCCGCGGCGTCGTCGAGCAGGCGTGAGACGGCGTTCAGTCGCCGCTCCGGCCCCTGGGACAACTTGCGGGCGAGTTCACGCCCCTGCGCGTCGCCGGCCTCGACAATCCGCCTACGGGATGCGGTGAGTTCGGCGAAGCGTGCCCGCACCTCCGCCTGAAGTCGCGCATTGGCCACGGCCAGCCGAGCCGCGGAGGCAACGCCGCCCACCAGCTGTGGATCGTCGATCGCGAGCGCGTCGTGAATCAGAACGGCGACGGGTTCACCACGGTCGGCGATCTCGGTGACAGCTCTTTCCCCGCCTGGCCGCGGCAGCGTAACGGAGCGGCCGGTGTCATCGATGTACCGTGTTGCTCGGCGATCCAGTACCCGACGACCAGACTCGGATCTCCCATTGCTCGGCCCAACTGATCGCGCAGATTTGCCCCTTCCCGCTCGCCGAGACCGACGACCAGGTCGGCCACCGTGGCCTCGGTCCACCGACCGAACATCAGGTTGACGAACAGCCCTGAGCGGGCTCGGCCGACCCAAGCCCGTCGTGATCTTGACCTTATGGTGGCGACACGCCGATACCAGAGCCGAAAAACCGCAATAACGTCAAGATCACGACCGTTGGGCGTCGGGTTCGCGCCGCCGCCTCGAGACTGCGAGGACCAGCAGCACGAAACCGGCGGCCGCAGCCCACGTGCGTACAGCATGAGCGATCAGCCACCGAGCGCGCGCATCTTGCCAGTCCGCAGGCGGCGCGTCCGGTTGCCAGGTCATGATCTGGTCGTTGATCGGGAAG
>JACCQS010000365.1 GCA_013814015.1 Geodermatophilaceae bacterium
GCCCAGATCATGGAGTACTTCCCGCGACTGGCGCAGCGACTCGACCAACCTGCCGGGACCCTGTCCGGTGGCGAACAACAGATGCTCGCCGTAGGGCGCGGGCTGATGGCCCAGCCGTCGGTGCTGATCCTTGACGAGCCGAGTCTGGGGTTGGCCCCTCGAGTGATTCGGGAGATCTTCGCAACACTGGCCCGGCTGCGCTCCGACGAGGGGTTGGCGATCCTGCTGGTCGAACAAAACGTCCGGGCGGTATTCAAGATCGCCGACCACGCCTACGTGATGGACCGCGGAAGGGTGCTGACGGAGGGCGGGCCGACCGCCTTGCTCGACGACGAGCGGGTGCAGCAGGCCTACCTCGGCGGCGGGTACGTCCGGGTCTCTGTCGACCCGGCCGACGAGCCCGAAGCGGCCGCCCCGGCAAAACCGGAATCCCTGCCGGGTCCGGCACGTTAGGGTGAGTGCATAACTACACAGGGGGTGAATGGTCTCGACTTCGTTCGTCGAGGCAGGGGAAGCGGGCCGAGGAAGGCAACGATGAGCTCGTTAACCATGCGTTGCAAAAAAATCAAGCGCCGACAATAGTCAGCGCGACTTCGCTCTCGCTGCTTAAGCGAGCCTGAAGTCCGTCAGACCGGGAGGGCCTCCGGCCCGGACCCTGGCGCCGCTAGGAGGATCACCGTACGACCCGGTTGCGGGGGCGTGCGGGACACCAAACAGCAACTGGGCCTGTCACACCGACTAGTTCACGAGATCAGTGGGGCCGAGTAGAGACGATGTGAACTGCACCCGGAGAAGCCCTGTCTTAGCACCGAAGGACCCGGGTTCGATTCCCGGCACCTCCACTGTGAGACAACGCCGTACCCACACCTGGGTACGGCGTTTCTCATGCCTCGGCCGGTTCGTCGCTCAGCCTCGGTGTTGGCTCCCGCCAACGGGCTGGTTGTTTGTTCGGTTCAGTCATGTCTGGCTCTTGTCCGCTATCTCCCAGGCATGGTCAAGGACATGCCAGGCGAAGCGCCGTACGGCATAGCGGGTCGGCCAGCCCTTCTCGATCAGCGGCGCACCGTCCGAGGCGGCGGACAGCAGCGCGATGATCTGCACCCGCCGGCTGTTTACGGCGGCGGGGGACAGGTCAGAAGTCTTGGGGTCCTTCCGGATCCCTATCCGGTGGGCATAGCCGGCCTCGGACGCGATCACATGCTCGACCACCTTGTCCCTGTCCCGGCCGCCGCCGCGTGGACCTTTTCTCAGCGCAGCTGGGGCATGTGCCGCGATGTCGTCGAGCAGTTCCCAACTGGCCTGCAGCAACGCGGCCTGCCGTCCAGCTGAGAGCGCAGTGATCTTGTCGAAGTCGGCTCTCGGCGGCTTGTCCAGTACCCCGAACTCGGTGCTGCCCGAGCCTTTCAGCCGCTCGACGACCTCGAAGTCCAGCCGTGCAGGCCAGCGAATCCCGGCGGCCGAGGCGACCGGCGCGTACCGGTCGGCGTAGGCGGCCAACGCCTCGATCGCGAGGTCCTCGGTCTTCGCCGCGCGGGCCCATCCCGGCCAGTCCAGGGCGCAGGCGAATGCCTTCTTGTCCGTCGCCTCGGTGTAGAGCCTGATCTTCGCCATGCCACTCAGCCTGGCACGATCTCCGGCGCTGGTCAGAAACTCGCTGGACCACCGATGATCGCTTCGCCGATCTCTTGTAGCTGCTTGACCTGGTCGGGCCTGAGCCGGTCGAAGATCTGTTCCCGTACGGCGCGAACGTGGCCCGGAGCTGCCTCGGTGATGGCGGCCACGCCCTCGGCCGTGAGCGCCGCCAGCATTCCCCGGCCGTCGTCCGCGCAGGCCTGGCGAGCGACCCATCCGCGCTCCTCGAGACGGCTCACCGCGTGTGACAGGCGGGAGCGCGAGGACAGCGAGCGGTCGGCCAGTTCACTCATCCGCAGCATCTGCTCGGGCGCCTCGGACAGGCGGACGAGGATCTCGTAGTAGATGTGCGGAATGTTGGCCTCACGCTGGAGCTGGCCCTGGATGGCCTCTTCGATGGCCTGGGCCGCAGCGAGGTAGGTCCGCCAGGTGATCTGCTCCTGCTCGTCGAGCCAACGGGGTTGCGCTGGCGCATGAACCATCGGGGCACCACTCACAGAGTTTCCTTCCACTGGAATAATCAAACGCTCAACTACCTTGTTCACATCGTTAGTCTTCCGACGCCTGTTCGGCTGCGGAAGTTCCTTTCGACAGGAGAGTTATACGACCAGCACAGTCCAGACCACCATCCCTGGCTACGTCGCCGGCGCCTGGACCATCGATCCGGTGCATTCCGACGTGTCCTTCACCGTCAAGCACATGATGGTCAGCAAGGTGCGCGGCCACTTCCGCACATTCTCCGGCACCCTGGTGTCCAGCGACGACGTCACCCAGTCCTCGGTCACCGCCGAGATCGACTTGTCCTCGTTCGACACCAACAACGAGCAGCGCGACAACCACATCCGCAGCAAGGACTTCTTCGAGGTCGCGACCTACCCCACGCTCACCTTCCGCTCCGCCGGCATCCGCGCAGACGGAGAGAGCCACGTGATCGATGGCGAGCTCACCCTGCATGGCGTCACGAAGTCGGTCCCGCTAGCAGTCGAGATCAACGGCTTCGGTCCGGACGCGTACGGCGGCTACCGGGCGGGCTTTTCGGCCACCACGGTGATCAACCGCAGCGACTTCGGCGTCGACATCAAGATGCCGATGGACGGTGGCGGAGTCGTCGTCGGCGACAAGATCAACCGTCGCGTGGAGATCGAAGCGGTCCTGGATCAGCCGCAGGCCTGATCTCCTTCGCAACAACCCTACCGTCGGAGTCGCGGAGCCCGTGCGTTTAGGTATGGCACGAGGGTTCCGCGACTCAACGGGGCGGACCACCGCAATACCCAGTGGCCGAACGACCCGAACAAGGAGCCATCGACGTGCCCATCACCCGCCTCAACCACGCAGTGCTCTACGTACGCGACGTCGATGCGAGCGTCGCCTTCTACTCCGACGTCCTCGGGTTCCGAAAGCTGGACATGCTTCGGGACGGTTTCGATGGCGCGGCCTTCCTCCAGGCCGAGGGTTCGATCAACGACCACGATCTCGGCCTGTTCCAGATCGGCTCCGACGCCGACGCCTCGACAGCCGGCCGGTCAACGGTCGGGCTGTACCACCTGGCCTGGGAGGTCGACACTCTGGCGGAGCTGGCCCGGATCAGGGAGGCACTCGACTCCGCCGGCGCGCTCAGCGGCGCCAGCGACCACAGCACCAGCAAGAGCTTGTATGGAAAGGACCCGGACGGCATGGAGTTCGAGGTCGCCTGGTTCGTCCCGACCGACAAGCTCGACGAGGTCGTCCTCGACGAGCGTAAGGGGATAAGTCGACTCGATCTGGACGCTGAACTCGAGCGATACGGGGCCGGCACCGTCGGTGGAGTCGTCTAGCTCCGCCGAACCCTTCGGTCAAGATCGCCACGGAGCTGCGGCGCGCTAACAGTTCCAGCGCTCGATGACGGGATAGGACTTGTCCCATCCCAGGACGCTGAGCGTGGCAGTGCCGAGCACCAGATACTTCCCGAGTGCTACCTCCAGCCCGAGCCAGCGCACGGCCAGGGCGCGCAGACAGTGACCGTGGCCGAAGACCAGCGCGGGCCCGTCGAGACGACGGAGGTCCCCGACGACCTGGTCCATCCGAGTGGCGACCTCCGCAACGCTCTCCCCATTAGGGACCGAATGGGTCCACAGGTTCCAACCCGGATCGCCGCGCCGGATCTGCGTACTGGTCAGGCCCTCGTAGTCGCCGTAGGCCCATTCGACCAGCCGGTCGTCAACGACAGCGTCGGGGAAACCGGCAAGCTCGGCGGTACGCCGGGCCCGCTGTAACGGACTGGTCAGGACCTTGGCGAAGGACTTCCCCGCGATCCGCGCGGGAATCCCGTGAGCTGCTGCCTCCCCCCCGGGAAGCAGCGGCAGATCCGTGGTCGAGGTGTGTCTTCCGGACTGGCTCCACTCGGTGGCCCCGTGCCGGACGAGCCACACCTCGTGCTGAGCGGGCTCGGACCCTGCGAGGTTGGACATCCCGGCAGTCTGCCCGACTGCTCGCGCAACCGCGCGCTGACCGAACTCAGCGGAGCAGGCGCCGGGCAGCGGTTTCGATCTCGGCCTCGCCCAGCAGCACATGTGCTGCCGCGGGTCCGAGCGGAACGAAGCTGTCGGAGCTGCAGACCCGTGCCAGCCGACCGGTATAACCACTATCGACGAGGCCTGCGATAACCGCCTCGGATGTCCCTCCGCTGCAACGTGTCTCGTCCACGATCAGGACGCGATCGGTTGTCTCGGCCTCTCGTACGATGTCCGTGACCGGAAGAGGGGCCAGCCACCGAAGGTCGAGCACGCGAACCGCAATGCCGGTCGCGCCCAGACGTTTGGCCACTCGAAGACTCATCGGGAGCCCGTTGCCGAAGGTGACGATCAGGAGGTCGCGCCCCGAGCCGTGAACTCGCGCCCGACCGATCTCCACGTGCTCCTGTGCCCACTTGTCCGGCGCCGCGTACGGCCAGAGCCACGCCTCATCTTCCGGGCCGTGCAGGTCCCGAGCGTGATAGAGCGCGATCGGCTCGACCATCACCGACACGGTCCCATCGACCCTGGCGGTGGCCAGGCAGCTGCGCAACATCGGCGCCGCGTCACGTGGGTGTGCAGGTACGGCAAGGACCAACCCAGGGATGTCGCGGAGCACGGCAAGTGAGTTGTCGTTGTGGAAGTGACCGCCGAAGCCCTTCTGGTAGGCCAGCCCGGCGACCCGGACGACCATTGGATTGCGGTAGGCGCCCTGCGAGAAGAACTGCATGGTCGCCGCCTCGCCCCGAAGCTGGTCTTCGGCGTTGTGCAGGTACGCGAGGTACTGGATCTCGGGAATCGGCAGGAACCCGGCAAGGCCGGTACCCAGCGCCAAGCCCAGGATGGCCTGTTCGTCCAGCAGCGTGTCGAAGACCCGAGCCGGCCCGAAGGCGCGTTGCAGGCCGCGAGTCAGCCCGTAGACGCCTCCCTTGGCCGCGACGTCCTGGCCGAACACCAGGGCAGCAGGGTCGAGGGCCAATGCGTCGGTCAAGCCGGCCTTGATGGTCTGGGCCAGAGTGAACGGACCCTGGTATTCGGGCAGTCGGTCACCGAAAGCCGTGCTGCGCCGACCCGGCGAGGCTGCCTCGATCGCCCCGGACGCTGCCTGACGGCTACGTCGGGGCGCCAGCGGGGCGATCACCTCTGCGCGGCTGCCGATCGTCGGGCTGGCCATTGCCTTCTCGGCTACTGACCACACGTGCTCGCGGGTTCGGTCGTAGCGGTCGAGTAGGTCCGTCGGTGTGTGCCGTCCCGACGCGACGAGCATGGCAGCGGTCCGGACCAGCGGGTCTCGGTCGTAGTCGGCGGCAATCGCCTTCGCGCTGCGGTACGAGGCTTCCGCGTCAGAGCCGGCGTGCCCCAGAAAGCGCACGGTCGCCACGTGCAGCAGCACCGGTCGACGTCGTCTACGTGCCTGCTCGACTGCTCGACTGGCCGTGTCGAATGTCTCGGCGAGATCGCCGCCGTCCGCGCTGAGGTAGGTCAGCCCGGGCCTGTTGCCGACCGCCGCCCGTACCCACCCGGGCGGGCTGGGCACGCTGATGCCGTACCCGTTGTCCTCGCACACGATGACCAGCGGAAGGCCGAGGCCCTGATGGACGGTGTGCAGAACCGTGTTCAGGGCGCCGGTCACCGTCGAGTGGTTGATCGAGGCGTCCCCGATGCTGCAAACCGCAACGGCATCGGCCGACCATGGTGTGCGGTGGCCCAACTTGCGCGCGCGTTCGATCGCGAAGGCGATCCCGACCGCCCGGGGGAGGTGTGATCCGATCGTGGATGTCGACGGGATCACGGCGAGGTCTGGATGCCCGAAGACCTTGTGCCGGCCGCCGGCAATCGGCTCCTGGGTGGCGGCAGCCACCCCGAACAGGATGTCCCGTACCGGATCCTGACCCGGTGATTGACCGGCGCGGGTGATGTAGAAGGCGCCCGACCGGTAATGCAACAAGGCCGGGTCGTCGACGCGCAGGGCCGCGGCGACAGCGGCGTTTCCCTCGTGTCCCGACGAGCCGATCGTGTAGTACCCACGGCCTCGACTGTGCATCCACTGCGCGGCCAGATCACACAGCCGGCTGGCGATCTGGGCGTCGAAGAGCTCCAGGCACCGCTCGAGGCTCAACCCGGAACCGCCGCGTACGGCGGCCGAAGCCCGATGCTGGTCCGGGGCGGTTGAGGTGGCCTCGCCCCGGCGCAACGAGCCGACCGCTTCGCGGAAGTGCGCTTCGAGGGGATGGCTGCTGCTGCGCGACGGCTCGGTGGGCATACCGTGTCCTGAACCGGCTCAGCCAGATCTGCTGCGTGCCGGGAGGCAGGGGACGCAGGGCAGTCGGTCATGGCCCAGTTCAGACAGCGGCGGCGAGGCCGCCGACGATCGGGGTCCGACCGTGGCCTCGGCCGGTGTCCGACCGGCACCCGGAATCGGGTCCTCAGCGGCGTCCGGATCCGCCGTGGGCAACGGCGTACGGATGGTGAACCAGGCCAGGACGCCGCCAGCCGCCAGCAGGGCTGCATTGCCGATCATCGCCAGCGTGTAGGCCGCATCCAGCCCGACCGGGTCCAGGCCGGATTCCGTGGACAGTCCCACCAGCAGCGGAAGTCCGGCGACGGCGAGTAGGCCGGCGGCTCGGGCTACCGCGTTGTTGACTCCGCTTGCCACCCCGGCATATCGATCGTCTGCCGCAGCGAGGACGGTGGCTGTCAGGGGGGCCACCAGCACGGTGAGTCCCAACCCGAAAACGACCGCTCCGGGCAACACATCGGTCAGATAGTTCGCGTCCGTCCCGGCGCGCAGGAACAGCAGCGCGCCGACGGCACAGACCAACGGGCCCACCGTCATCGGAATCCGTGGGCCGATCCGACCGGCCAGTGCGCCGGCCCGAGCTGAGAACAGCATCATCAGGATGGTGAACGGGATCATCGCCAGGCCGGCACCCGTCGCGGAGAAACCGGAGACGACCTGCAGTTGCAGCACCAATATGAAGAAGACCGCACTCAACGCGCCGTACACGAGGAAGGTCATCCCGTTGGCGGCGCTGAACTGTCGCGACGAGAAGATGCCCAACGGGACCATCGGGTGAGCCTCGCGCCGCTGGCTGCTGAGAAACCCGATGCCACCGGCCAGGGTGAGCACCGCCGCCACCAGCACGTCGGGACGAGTGAGATCGTCGGCGGCGTAGATGAGCGCGTACGTGCCGGCGCCCAAGGTGAGGACCGCGAAAGCCGCGCCGAGCCAGTCGAAATGCCCCGCACTCTGTTCGTCGCGGCTCTCGGGTACGTGCCTGGCTCCCACCCAGAGCGCCAAGGCGGCGAGCGGGACGTTGATCAGGAAGATCCACCGCCAGCTGACCGTGTCGATGAGATAGCCGCCGAGGAACGGACCGATCAGGGTCGCCACGCCGCCGAGGCCGGCCCAGGTTCCGATCGCCCGAGCCCGGTCAGCTGGAATGAACGAGGCTTGGATCAGCGCCAGGCTGCCCGGCGTCAGCAATGCGCCGCCGATGCCTTGCAGCGCTCGGGCGGCGACGAGTTGCCAGATGTCTTGGGACAGGCCGCACAACAGGGAGGCGACCGCGAACCAAGCGATGCCGATCAGGAAGATCCGCCGGCGCCCGACCCGGTCTCCAAGGGAGCCGCCGACGAGGATGAATGAGGCCAATGTCAGGGTGTAGGCGTTGACCGTCCACTGTAGACCGGACAGCGGCGCAGCGAGATCGTCGGCAAGGGTGGGCAGTGCGACGTTGACCACGGTCGCATCGAGCATCGCGATCGAGGAGCCGAGGATCGTCGCGAGCAGGATCCAGCGGGCCTGCGCCGTACCCCATCGCACGTCCGACCCGGCCATGCCGACCACCGACCTCCCCGGCTCGCGTCCCGCCTACTAGAGCACGCGACTCGGGCAGGTCAGCCGACGAGGGCGTGGGTGATGAAGTAGGCCACGGCCGCAACCGCACCGGCCGCGGGAAGGGTAAGCACCCAGGCGGCGACGATATTCCCTGCCACCCCCCAGCGCACCGCCGACAGCCGACGCGTGGACCCGACACCCATGATCGAGGTGGTGATCACGTGCGTCGTGGACACGGGTACGGCGAAGACGGTCGCGGTAGTGATCATCACCCCGGATGCCACGGTCTGGGCGGAGAAACCGCCGGCCGGGGTGAGCTGGATGATCCGGCGGCCCATGGTGCGCATGATCCGCCAACCACCGGCGTAGGTCCCGGCGCTGATCGCCAACGCGGCGGCGATGACCACCCAGAGCGGTACGTCAAAGCTGTCGATCTCCCCGGACGTGACCAGGGCCAGGGTGATGATGCCCATGGTCTTCTGCGCGTCCTGCAGTCCGTGCCCGAAGGCCATCGTGCCCGCGGAGATGATCTGGGCGTAGCGGAAACCGCGGTTGGCTCGGGCGACGTGTGCGTCGCGAAAGGACCAGAGCACCACCAGCATGAACAGGAAGCCCAAGCCGAAACCGACCAGCGGTGCGATGATCATCGGGATCAGAACCTTCTCGACGACGCCCATCCACTGAACGGTGTGTACGGCAGCCAGGGCGGCGCCGATCAGGCCGCCGATGAGAGCGTGCGAGGACGAGGACGGCAGTCCGAAGTACCAGGTGATCATGTTCCAGGTGATCGCGCCGATCAACGCGGCGAAGACGATTTCGAGCCCATTGCCACCGGTGGGGGTGTCGATGATCCCTTCGCCGACGGTCTTGGCCACCTTGGTGGAGATCAGCGCACCGACGATGTTCATCACCGCGGCCAATGCCAACGCCGTACGGGGGGTCAGGGCCTTGGTCGACACCGATGTCGCGATCGCGTTGGCCGCGTCGTGGAAGCCGTTGGTGTAGTCGAAGACGAGCGCGATGACGATGATCGCAATCAACGCGAGGGTGGTGCCTTCCACCGCCTAGGACTCCTTGACCGCGATGGTCTCCACCACATTCGCCACGTGCTCGAAGGCGTCGGCGGCCTCCTCGAGAAGGTCCGCGACCTCCTTCAGCTTCATGACCTCGAGGGCTTCGAACTCCCCAGAGAACAACCGGGACAGCAGCCGCCGGTAGAGCTTGTCTGCCTCGTTCTCCAGCCGGTTGACCTCGATCCAGTAGTCCGGAAGGTCCTTCATCGTCTGCAGCCTGGGCATCGCCTCGGCAGTGGTCTGCGCGGCCCGCAGGATCAGTTCCACCTGCTGAGCCATCTCGGCGGGCAGCGTGCCCAGTCCGGTCAGGACGACGATGTCTGCGGCGGCCTCGATCGAGTCCATGACATCGTCCAGGTCGGAGGCGAGGTTGTAGATGTCCTCACGGTCGAAGGGCGTGACGAAGCTGGAGTTGAGCTGCTTGAAGATCGAGTGGGTGATCGTGTCGCCGTCGTGCTCGTACTGGTGCAGTTGATCCATCAGCTCGTTGCGGTTGCCGTTGAGATGTACGAAATCGGCGAGGACCCGAGTCGCGGCCACGAGATTGTTCGCCGAGTCGGTGAACATCTGATAAAAGCTGCTGTCCTTGGGGGTGAGGCTGAAGCGCGGCACCTGTTAACTCCGAAACGGTCGAGGACGCGGCGGGCTCGCCGTCGGGCAGCATAGGTGAACGCTGCGTGAACTGCTGGCCACCCTCGATCTGGTCGTCCCGGGGAACTGAACGCAGCGCTCCTACGTCTACCTCCTGACATCGACGCTGCCTGCTGGGAGGACATCGAGTGGGCCTCGCTCGCGACGGGTCGACCATGATCCCTCGCACCAGGCTGGCTCGTGGTCTGCCGTGGGCGGCCATGTTCGCCCGGATGGTGCTGGCAGCGGTGTTCGCGTGGGCCGGGCTGGCCAAGGCCGGCGATCTGGCCCTGTCCCGGTTGACCGTGCGCTCGTATCAGCTGCTGCCCGAGGTGCTGGCCGACCTCATCGGCAACGTCCTGCCCTTCGTCGAGATCGCCCTGGCCGTACTGCTGCTCATCGGACTCGGCACGCGCGTCGCCGCCGCGCTGAGTGCGGTCCTGCTGCTCGGATTCGTCGTCGGGGTGTCCTCGTTGTGGCTACGCGGGATCGATGCGGCCTGCGGCTGTTTCGGGACCAGCCTGCTCTCCGACGGCAGCCCGGCCTCGTATCCGCTGATCGCGGCCCGCGACATCGCCCTGTTGATCGTTGCGGTTTTCCTAGCCTGTTGCCCGTGCAGTCGTTGGTCGCTTGATTCCGCTCTCGACCGTCCCGTACCCGAGGAGGAGCCATGACCACGCCGAGTTCGGGCGCGAAGCCGACGTCGGGGAAACAGGCACAGACCCGTAGTTCGCGCAAGAAGGCCTCCTCCGCGCAGCGCCAGAAGGCGGCTGCCGCGGCGGCCGCCGCTGCTGCTGCTCATGCCCGGCGACGGCGGCGGCTGCTCACCTGGGGCGGCGTCGCAGCCGCGCTGGTGGTGGCGCTGGTCGTCGGCATCATCGTCGGGTCGAACTCCCCGGATTCGGCCGGCGATCAGGCATTGGACACCTCGGTGGCTGCCGGATTCCCGGACAGCGCTCGTACCGATGAGGCCGTCGTCATGGTCGCCGGCGACGCGCAGGACCCGGTCAGCGTCGAGCTTTTCCTCGACCTGCAATGTCCGGCTTGCCGGGAGTACGAGAGTCGGATCGCCGACACGTTGGAGGAGTTGGTCATCGACGGCAGGGTCGAACTGATCGTCCACCCGATAGCGATCCTGGACGGAGCCTCCACAACGCAGTACTCCTCGCGCGCGGCCGCGGCGGTGGCCTGTGCCGCCGACGAGGGCCTGTTCTGGGAGTACCAGAAACTCCTGTACGCCGAGCAACCGGATGAGGGCGGCGAGGGCCTCAGCGACGAGCGGCTGGTGGAGTTGGGAACCGAGGTCGGCCTGTCCGGTGAGTTCGAGACCTGCGTGAGCGGCGGTGCCCAGGCCGACTGGGTCGAGCAGGTCACCCAAGCCGCCGCTGAGCGGGACATCCGGTCGACGCCAACCGTCCTGGTCAACGGGGAACAGCTCACCGGCGGCGCGCCGGAGGACCTGGTGGCCGCGGTCGAAGCCGCCGAGTAGGAGCTGGATCGTCCGCAGAGCCTGCGACGCGGATCGGGCCAGGGGCAGTACCTGGAATTTCGGGCAGCGCCGTACCGTGGAGCAGTGATGTCCTTCGCACGACTGCCAGCGGTGCCGGCTGTGATGTTGCTCGGCCTGCTCCTGGCGCTGGCCGGATGCTCGGCTTCGGCCGACGACCACGCCGAGCACGACATGTCGTCCATGGAGCCAGGCATAGCGACCGTCGGTGGCGGACCGGATACGCCCTACCGCGGCCTGGCGCCCACCGAGCCCTTCCCTCGTCCGGCCTTCACCCTGACCGGCACCGACGGGGCGCCGTACGATTTCATGGCTGAGACTGCCGGCGAGTTGACGCTGCTGTTCTTCGGCTTCACGAACTGCCCGGACGTCTGCCCGACGACGATGGCCAACGTCGCGGTAGCCCTGCGCAATGTCGATCCGGGGCTGGCTGAGGAGGTCAACGTGGTGTTCGTGACCACCGATCCGGCTCGCGACGACCCGGCCACGCTGGGGGCCTACCTCGATCGCTTCGACGCCGACCTGCCGGTCGACTATGTCGGGTTGACCGGCGACCAGGCTGCCGTCGAAGCGGCCCAGCTCGAAGCCGGGGTTCCGGTCGCGGAGGACAACGGGGAGACCCATTCCACGCTGCTGTTGCTCTTCGGGCGTGACGACCTGGCGCGGGTGGCGTTTCTGGCGGGCAGCGTTCCCGATGACATCACCCATGACCTGGAGCTCATCGCGGGGCAGTGAACATCTCGACGTCTCGCACTCTCCGTGGTGGCTCGCTGCCCTGGCTGGGTCGATGCCTGGCCGTGGCGACAGCCGCGTGTGGGTTCGTGTTGTTGCTGGCCGCTCCGGGCTCGGCGCACGTCGGTGATCCGCCGATAGCGGACAACTTCTCCGGCTCGGTGACCTCGGTCAGCCCGGCATTGCCCGACGGGGTCTCGGTGGAGATCCTCGAGTTCGGTGACCGTCTGCGATTGTCCAATGCTGGCGACGAGGTCGTCTCCGTACCGGGTTACTCCTCCGAGCCGTACCTGCAGATCGGCCCGGAGGGCGTGCTGCGCAACGAGAACAGCCCCGCGACCTATCTCAATGCAAGTCGGGACGGTGCCACGTCGCTCCCCGAACGGGCCGATCCACTGGCCGAGCCGTCCTGGGTCAGCGTCAGCTCCGAGACCGCGTACGAGTGGCATGACCACCGGGCCCATTGGATGTCCGCGTCGCTGCCGCCCGAGGTGCTGGCCGATCCTGGCCTCACCCATCGGGTGATCGAGTGGACGATCCCGCTGGAGATCGACGCAACCACCTACGAGGTCTCCGGAGTGCTCGATTGGACGCCACCCCCGCCAGGCTGGCTGTCCTACGCCATCCTGCTCGGCCTGGCGGTAGTCGGGATTGCGGCGGGCTGGTTGTGGCGCTCGGTTCGGCTGGCTGCGGGTCTGCTCGTGCTCGCCTGTGCGGGATCGATCTGGCATGTGCTGAGCACGCCGCTGGCTGAGGGCAGCACGGGGTCGGTCGTGTACGGCCTGCTTGCGGTAGTCGTCCCGATGCTGGTGGTGCTCGGATTGACGTTCCTCGCCGTACGAGCCGCGAGGCGGCAGCCGCCGGCCGGAGGTTCGGGTTCGGCGCCGTACCTGATCGCGATCGCCAGCTGGCTGCTGATCGTCCAGGCGCTGCCCGATCTGGCCCTGCTGTTCCGATCGAACGTGTCCGCGATCGGCCCCGTCTGGGGCGCGCGGCTGGCAGTGCTGTTGTTGCTGGGCCTCGGGGCTGGTCTCGCGATCGGCGCCATTGGCCTGCTCCGGATGCGGGCAAAGGCTGTGCTGGACATGCCTCACGAGGTGCCCGCCGGCTGAGCGTCAGGGCCCGCAGTCGGAGCCGAGACCGTGCAGTAGTCTCGACCTTCGGTACGGGGCTGTGGCGCAGCTGGTAGCGCACCACACTGGCAGTGTGGGGGTCAGGGGTTCGAGTCCCCTCAGCTCCACCATTATCGGCGCAGGTCAGACGGCTGTTTCACTCCGAGTAATCGGGATGACAGACGGCTTGGGGCACACTGGGGGCACAACAGCTTTCGCCGCCACCGCGTCCATCCGGTCGGCAACGCCGTCTAGGTCGTCGTCGAACAGACCCGAATAAACATCCAAGGTCATCGCCGCACTTGCATGACCGAGCATCCGCTGAACCGCTTTCACGTTCGCCCCGGCACTCACGGCCAGACTCGCCGACGTGTGCCGTAGTATGTGCGGCGTCAGGCCGTCGAGGCCCACCGAGCGGGCGGCCGGGTCGAATACCCGGCGGCGGAAGTTCCGTAGCCAGAGGACTCCACCGGTGGGAGAGGTGAACACGAGAGCCTCGGGTGGTCTGCCGATGACGTGGGCCGCGAGTTCCTCGGCAAGTGTCCGGGGGACCGGCACCGACCGACTGTGATTCGACTTCGGAGCGCCGAAGATCATGTGCCCGCCGACCTCCGTGGCCGAGCCGGCCACGGTGAGCCGGCGCCGTAGCGGGTCGAGATCGCCCACGCGTAGGGCTGCCAACTCCCCGAAGCGGAGCCCGCAGTAGGCCAGGGTCCGCACGACGATGCCGTAGTCCCCGGCAGCCTCGGCCAGTGCTAGGACCTGGCCGTGGTCGAGGTACCGCTTCTCACCGCCCCCAGCCTTGGGCAGCGGCAC
>JACCQS010000451.1 GCA_013814015.1 Geodermatophilaceae bacterium
CTCTTTGTGGATGGTCCTCGCCAGCAGGCCCATCGACTCGGCAAGCGCCACCAGCCGAAAACCGTGAAACGCAGCCAACCCCTCGAGGAGAAAGCCCGGACTACCTCGCACCGGCGCACCCACATGACCCTCCGGACAGTCTTCGGAAACCCAACAGTATCCGGACAGACTCCACGGTTGGGCTTCGCCGATCTGGACCGCTCGTCAGACGCGTGTCGTCCGAGCCCGGGCCTACCGTCAGTGATGTGCCTGAGACCCCGACGCCTGCCGGTCTCACCGGCGCCCTCAAGGACGTCGGGTCACCACTGCGCCGGCACCTGAGGCCCGGTTCCCGGAACTCCACCTGTCCAAGCGAACTGCACTTCGAAAGGCGGCCGGGTCAAGGTGCCGCTCGGGACTTGCAACCCGGGCACCTTGGGGAGTGCCTTCGACTGGGCGGTGCGCCTCCTCGTTGATCCGCACGACTCGCCGACATTGGCTGTGCGGGGCTTCAGCCGACGAGCCGCGCATCTCGCCGCTGCCATCAGCGGCGCCTGGGATGTGGCCACAGCGCACTCTCACAACCCGCGCTCGTCGGTCCATCGAGAAATCCTCGCCCGGGCGGCCTGGGCCATGGCCTTGGGAACTGAGGTCTACCGCCTCGGCCGCGTCGTCCCAGGGTCGCCACTGCGCCCATTCCTGCACGGCGGGGCGACCGTCGACCAGGCCCTGGCGCTGGCACCGGATGATGCAGTACTCGAACTCGGGTCTCTCCTGTCGGTGGCTCGCCGCCGACTTCTGCCCCGGCTGACAAACCCGCGCGACCTCGTGAATCGCGCGCGAGCCTTCGATGGCTGCATCGACCTTGCCATCACCGCAGACACCGTCGATCCACGGCGGATCAACAACCTCGAAGTTGGCGAGACTCCGAGGTGTGGGACTCCTGGCGTGTCCAGGCTGATCCTCCAGGCTGCTGCGGCGTTCAGTTCGTCAACGGCAGGCACGAGGCAGAGACCGTACTCCCAACCCGCTGCTGGTCAGCCAAATATGGTCACCATCCCATGCGACTTCGCCTACTCCTGGGCCGCGTGTTCCATGACCAGATTTGCGCGGTTACGCGCATAACCGTCGCATTTGTGCCCGTTGGGCCACGGTTATGCGCATAACCGTCGGCGGGCTGAGGGTTGACGTCGGGACTCAGGTGGTCGATTTGACGGGGTCAGTTGGGCCGTTTCACGGGGAGGTGCTCGGCCCACCAGCTCAGGATGTGGGTGAACCGGTCCCGGCGATGGGTTGGCTTGCCCGAGCGCGACATCTCATGGCCCTCCCCCGGGAAGATCAGCAACTGCGCGGGTACGCCGTTGCGGCGCAGTGCGACGAACCAGCGCTGGCCCTGCTCGATCGGCGTTCGCCAGTCCGCCTCGGAGTGGATGACCAGGGTCGGGGTGCTGACCCGATCCACGTAGGCCATCGGCGACTGCTCGCGCAGCTCAGCATCCGGATCGTCGCTGGCCGCAGGCCTGCCAACCTCGCGGCCGTCCCCCCGGCGGTGGTACTCGTCCGGGAAGAACCAGCCGATGTCGGACGACCCGACATAGGACACCGCGTCGAGGTAGCCACGTTCGACGATCGCCGCACGGAACCGGTCGGTCCGGGTCGTCAGCCAGGCCGTCATGTAGCCGCCGTACGAGCCGCCCATCACCCCGACCCTGTCCCCGTCCAGCGGCAAGGCCGGATCGGCCAGGCACCCTTCGAGGAAGGCGAGGATGTCGTCAGTGTCCACGCTGCCCATCGCCGCCTTGATCGCCAGGCCGTGCGCCTGCCCGTACCCGGCCGAGCCGCGCGGGTTGCACATCAGCACCGCGTACCCGGCGCCGGCGTAGACCTGCGGTTCGTCGAAGAAGGAACCGACGTAGGACGCGTACGGACCGCCGTGAATGTTGAGCAGGACCGGGTACGGGCCCGAGCCGTACTGATCGGGATCGGGCAGTACGGCCCAGCCGTGCACTGGGTACCCGTCCGCGCCGGTGACCTCCTGCTCGATCGGCTGCCGTGGAGGCGCGGTTTCGCGTAGCCGGCGACTCACATCGGTCAGGCGGTGCGGTAGGTCCTCGGATGGGCCGCGTACCAGCACCAGTTCGGCGGGTCGGTCGGTGTCCGAGACGGCTGCGACGACGGTGGCCCCGCAACGAGTCACCGCATGGCCGCGGTGCCAGGCACGGCCACCGGCGATCTCGACCGCCGAGTCGGCATCGACCGGGCCGGCGCTCGGGTCGATCTCCAGCAACCGGACAGTCCCACGCCGCCGGTCCTGCACGAGAACGCCGCGTTCGCTGACCGACAGATGACTGCCGACTTCCCCCAGATCGATGGTCTCCGCATCGGTCAGCCGGGACGGAACAGCCGAGCCGTCGGCGCCATCTCCGGAGCTGGCGGAGAACGGCACGACCCACAGCCCTCTATTGCGAGCCACGAAAGGTATCCCGTGCTCGCCAAGTTCCTCGGCGAGGAAGACGATCCGCTGGCCGTCCAATGTCCACTGTGGACCATTGCAGGAGAGCTGGCCGTGGGCAGCGAGGACCAGCTCGCTTCCGTCATACGCACAGGTGAAGACCGACGACGTGAGGTCCTCGCGCTGCGTCGGTGACCCGTCGGCATCGCGGTCGCTCACGAAGGCCAGCCGCGATCCGTCCGGGCTCCAGGACACGTCGACGTCATCGCATTCGCCGTCGGTGATCTGCCGGGCCTCCGGCAGATCCGCCTTCCCGCCCGCATCCCGCTCCTTCGTGCCCTTCTCATTCTTCGCGCCTTCGTCCTGCTCCTGGCGGTTTACGTCAAAACCGCCAGGTTTGGGGTGGGGCTCGGCGGGGTCCAGGGTGTCGAGGGCGTCGAGGTCGGGCACGTCGAGTACGAACAGGTGGTTACGCCGGTCGTTGGTGAACCCGACCGAGTCGGCACGGTAGGCCAGTTTGCTGATCAGTCTCGGAGCCTCGGCGTCGGCCGCGATGTCCTCGTCAGTCCCGTACCGCCCCTGCTCCGGCACCCGGGCGGCGTACGCGATCCGCCGGGAGTCCGGGCTCCATCGCGGAGCTCCGGCACCGAGCGGGGCGTCGGTGAGAACGACCGGTTCGCCTCCGCCCACCTCGACGACGTACATCTGCGGCTTGTCCATCTTCATCGCCCGCAGGAAGGCGACCAGTCGGCCGTCGGGACTGATCGCCGGATCGGTGTCCCGGTGTCCACGGGTCAGCCGGCGTGGTGATCCGGAGTTGTCCAGCGGTACAGACCAGAGACCTCCGACGTACTCGTTGCTGTGCAGATCGGGTCGGATGACCGAGACGATCGCAAGGCTGTCGTCGGGGTGCACCGTCGGCGTACCGCGCTGCTCGAGCAGATCAAGGTGTTCAGGGCGCATGTTCACCGACCCCTAGCCCGCCACCCTCCGGGGCCCGTCCATGGGGACTTTCTCCGGAGAAAGTGCGGTGTGGCGCGCCTCAGACGCGACATTCTCCGGAGAATGTGCGGTCAGGGTG